>JBMYTY010000264.1:0-3408 GCA_049604855.1 Gammaproteobacteria bacterium
GCAAGGGGTTCATGTCCGTGTCGGTCACGCTCCCACCGGCGCACTCGACAACCGCCTGGGCTGCCGCGGTATCCCATTCGGAGGTCGGCCCGAGGCGGGGATAAAGGTCGGCGGCACCCTCCGCCACCAGGCAGAGCTTGAGCGAGCTGCCCATGGGTACGATGGTGTGATCGCCCAAACGCCCGAGATAGGCGAGCAGCGTTTCACCGGCATGGGATCGACTGCCCACCACGCGCAGTTTGCCCGGCCGTTTCGCCCGCACCGCTATGGATTGTGGCGTACCGCCTCGACGGTACTTCTGGGCACCGATGCCGCGCGCGGCACGATAGAGGGTGCCGTGCACCGGCGCGTAGACCACACCCAGCACCGGCACGCCCTGATCGATGAGCGCGATGTTCACGGTGAATTCGCCGTTGCGCTTGATGAACTCCTTGGTGCCATCCAGGGGATCCACCAACCAATAGGTTTCCCATGCCGAGCGCTCTTCATAGGGGATCGCCGCTGATTCCTCGGACAACACGGGAATATCCGGGGTGAGCTCGGTCAGTCCCTGTTGGATCGTCTCGTGGGATGCGAGGTCCGCCGCGGTGAGCGGGGATTCATCCTCCTTGGTCTCGATTGCGATCTCACCACCGTATATCTCGAGAATGCGGTCGCCTGCCTGTTCAGCAATATTGGAGCAGGAGGCGAGCCATGCGGCCAGGGTGGAATCCAATGCCATGGGGCGTTTCCATTGGGTCTTGTGTTCGGGCCGCCGATTCTACATGGGGTCCACGGACGGCGGTTCAGGCCTACCAGGCCACGTAGGCAAAACCCCGTTCCTGCAACAACATCATGTCTTCCACGCCGATGGGCACGACCTCGGCAAACTCCACGAGATCATCGGCCGTCCATTCGAGGCTCTTCATGGTGTTTCCGCAGGCATGAAACGCCACACCGTAGGCGGCGAGCGACGACGCCCGAGCACGCAGCTCCTCTGGAATCGGACGGCGCGGTATATCGGCAAGGAGATGGATACCCGGCCCGAATGCGGCCACGACGATCTCCACGTCATCACCGTATTTGCGGATCAGCTCGCCGACCGAGAACAAGATGTGCCCCAGGTAGTCCGCATCCGCCTTGTTGCATTGGTACACGATCCGATGGGCTGATTGCTCCGCGAAATGCGTCTCCGTGTGATGAGCCGCGGCCTTGCCACCGGCCAGCGCGGCCACACCGGCGGTTATCCAACGAAGCAGGTTTCTACGCTCGTGCATGGGCATGACAACAACTCCCGGGCGATCGGTTGAAGACGGCATCATGATGCGTGGTACGAGGGCAATGTACGCCACTTCCCGGGTGCCCCGCCCGCGCCTCGACACCCTGGCGCCGCCCGCTGAAGAGGCGGACCTCCCCGCGCGCCGCCTCGCTCACCCTCAATGACCAAACCGCACACCGAGTAAACGGCAGCACCCCCCCGGGATTCCCCGCGAACCGCTCCCTCTGAATCGCAATGCGCATGGATCTTGCGTGATCCATGGCCGATTCGTGGATGCTCCCTGGGAGTAAGCACGGAATCGAATAAAAACAACTTCAGGTTCAATCAGTTAGATAGAGCCACACGTCAACTGGCCCAAACCCGCCATCGCCATATAGCACCGATTTAGTGCGCTACCCTGATCCAGTCCGGAACAGCGCACCAAACCCGCACATTTAAGCGAATGGCAGGCCAGGGGCCGAGGGAGTGAGAAACCATGCTGACCTTCGATGATTGCGTTCATTTCAGCGATCACAAAACCACCGAAATCGAAGCCATTGCCGAACACGAACACGTCAACGACGTCGTTGCCTGTGAAATGGCCGCGGACCTGGCGACCACGCCCAGCGGAAGGCGCACCATGATCCGCTACATGGTCGATGACATCTGCCACGCCGAGCAGCACCACAACATCGATCATGCCTACCAGTTGCGCAGCGTTTTACGGGACTACATCGCCACGCATCACTACCTTTAAGGAGGCGCTGAACGAATCGTGACACGGCGCCAGATTCATTCAGAGCTTCCATAACCGGGTCGTTTGAACCGGTGGGCTGATGGATCAGCCCCCTTCACCAACGACCCGGCGCGGGCACATGAGCCCGAGGTGACGCACGCACCGCATCCGGCAAACGCCGCGGCGTAGGCGGGTTAAACTGGCGCGGCACTCCGCCGACGCCCCTCCGCTCATGCGCTCTCTTCCTCAACGCCTGTTTCTGACCCTGATGCTCGGTGCGGTCCTTGCGCTGAGTCTCGGGCAGACCCTGGATCGTCACGCCGCGACCCCGGTGGACGAGTCCTTCAAACGCGCGCTGGTCACCTTTGCCGTTGTTCGTGGCATCAACGCCGTTATCTCCGTGGTGCAGGGTACCGAGTTGGCCATTGAGCCCGCCGGGGTCGGTGTGATCCTCACGCCCGGAGAGGTGTTTGACCCGGTGAATGACCTGATCGAACGGTTCTCCTGGATCATGCTGCTCGCCAGCACCTCTCTGGGCGCGCAGAAAGTTCTCCTGGACCTCGGTCTTTCCAGCGCGGTTCAGAGTGCCACGGTCCTGGCATTGGCCCTGCTTTCCATTCAGCTTTGGCGCCCCGACTGGCTGTCCCATCGACACTCGCCGGTACCCGCGCCGATACTCCTGCGCCTCGCCTGGCTGGTGCTGTTCATTCGATTCGCCGTCCCCCTGATCGCACTGGCCAACGAAGCGGTCTACCAGGGCTTCCTCGCCGAGCGTTACGAACACTCGCAGGCCGTCCTCGCCCAGACGCGGTCGGCGGTCGAAGACCTGCAACAAGCGGAGAGCGCGCCGGTCTCAGCCACCGATGACTCGCTGATAGGCCGCATCGGGCGCTGGTACGACCAGACGGGTAAGACCTTCAACGTGGAGAAACGCATCGAGGCCTACAAGAAACGCTTGGGCGAGGCCAGTGAGCACATCATCCACCTGATCGTCGTGTTCTTGCTTCAGACCGTGGTTTTTCCATTGCTGTTCCTCTGGCTCGGACTTCGTATCCTGCGCACCATCGTAGGTGGCCTGTCCCCGGGACAGACCACCACGGCAAATCACAACAACAATTCAGACTGAGGAGAGCGCATCGATGGCTTCGGTGGATTGCGATGTATTCATCGTGGGCTGCGGATACCTGGGTCGCCGGGTCGCCCGTGCCGAACAGGAGCGAGGGCATCAATGCGCGGCCCTGACTCATTCCGAGCAGTCGGCGCGGGAGCTTCAAGAACTGGGCATCACACCGATACGTGGTGACCTTGATGATGCGGACAGCCTCGCCGGGTTGGACCTGTCCGGTACCCGGTCGTACTACTTCGCGCCCCCCCAAGCCAGCGGCACGGTCGATCGGCGTGTCGCCGCATTCTGTGATGTGCTGGACCCGGAGCG
>JBMYTY010000265.1:0-3406 GCA_049604855.1 Gammaproteobacteria bacterium
GCCCGGATCAACGCCTGGTGTTCCCAGGTCCAGGCCTTGGTCTTCTGGTACTCCTCGAATGCCCAGATGGAGGTGACGAGCAGACCCGAATTGCCCGAGGGGCGCAGGCGCATGTCCACCTCGTAAAGCATGCCCTCGGCGGTCATGGTATTGAGGTAGTGCATCACCCGTTGCCCCAGGCGGGCGAAGAAGGTGGCGTTGTCGATGCACTTGTCACCGTCGGTCTGTTGTTGCTCGCCACGGCTGTCGTGCAGGAAGACCAGGTCCAGGTCGGAGCTATAGCCCAACTCGATACCGCCCATCTTGCCGTAGCCGACGATGGCGAAACCGGGCTTATAGGACTCACCCTCGAACACGGCGCCGGGCCGACCGAAGCGTGCGGTCATATCCCGCCAGGCGAGGCGCAGGACCTCGTCCAGGCACACCTCGGCAATCCAGGTGAGGCTGTCGCTGACCTTCATCAGGGTCTTCGCCCCGGTCACGTCAGCCGCCGCGACACGCAGTACGGCGGCCTGCTTGAACTGGCGCATGGCGTACATCTCGTCTTCCATCTCGCCGGGGACCACGCGATCAAGGCGCAGGGATAGCTCGGCCGCCAGGTCGTCCTTGGGCAAGGGCGCATACAGGCTGCGCGGATCTAGCAACTCGTCCAGCAATACGGGGTGGCGACTCAGATGCGTGGCGATCCACGGGCTGGCGCCGGCCAGGCGCACCAACTGTCCGAGGGCCATGGGGTTCTCCACCAGCAGGGCGATGTACACGCTGCGCCCCGCGACCTTCTCCACCACCTCGAACAGGCGAATGGCGCATTCGTCGGCGTTGTCGCGGGCCCCGGCGGCACGCAGCAACAGCGGCATGAGGCGGTCGATACGCTCCTGCCCCTGGCGGCTGCGCGCGCTGTACAGGCGGCTCTTGCGAAAGCCCAACAGGCGGCGATGAATCTCCGCACCATCCTCAAAGCCCGCGCCGTGCAGGGCGTCGGCTGATTCGGTCTCCCCCAACAGGCCCTGCCAGACCGCCACCAGGTCCGGCCCTTCGGGAGCGGACTGATCGTCACTCTGAGGGGCCAGCACGGCATGACTGAAGTGGCTCTGGACATTGTCACGGTGATGGTTGAGCTCGACCTTGAACGCATCCCACGAGCCGTAGCCCATGGAGAAAGCCAGACGTTGGCGCTCGATGTCGGACGTGGGCAGCGCCTGGGTCTGCTGATCGGCGAAGGCCTGGATGCGGTTCTCCGCACGGCGCAGGAAGCGGTAGGCGTCGAGCAGCTGGGTCACCACGAAGCCGGGCAGGTAGTCCAGGTCCCGCAGCACGTTGAGGACCGCGACAATGCCGCGCTGGCGCAAGGCGGCCTCCTGGCCACCACGGATGAGCTGGAAGGCCTGCCCGATGAACTCGATCTCGCGGATACCACCGGGGCCGAGCTTGATGTCCTCGTGCAGCCCCTTGCGCTCCACCTGGCGGGCGATCATGGCCTTCATCTCACGCAGGGAATCGAAGGCACCGAAGTCGAGATAGCGCCGGTAGACGAAGGGCCTCAGCATCTCCATCAGGCGGACGCCCGCCCCCAGGTCTCCCGCCATGGGCCGGGCCTTGATCATGGCGTAACGCTCCCACTCGCGACCGACGCTCTGGTAGTAGGTCTCCAGGCCATCGAAGTTCATCACCAGGGGCCCGCTTTCGCCGTAGGGCCTCAGGCGCATGTCCACGCGGAACACGAAGCCCTCGGCGGTGTGCGTGTCCAGGGCCTTGATCAGCCGTTGCCCCAAGCGCACGAAGTACTCACCGTTGGTCTTCTCGCGCGGCCCGTCCACCTGGCCGTCCTCATCGAAGGCGAAGATCAGGTCGATATCCGAACTGAAGTTCAACTCCCGCGCGCCCAATTTGCCCATGCCCAGGACCACCATGCGCTGCTCCTTGCCCTGCGCATCGCGGGGTACACCCCACTCGCCCCGCTGCCAGCCATCGAGAACATTCAGCGCCTCATCCACGCACACGTCGGCCAACTCGGACAGATCCTCCAGGGTCTCCGCCAATGCCGCCGTGCCCGCCAGGTCCCGCCAAGCGATGCGCACCATTTCCTCGCGCCGGAAGCGGCGCAGAAGCAGGCCCAGTTGATTCTCGTCCGCCTTCTCGCCGAGCACGGCCAAGCGCTCACGCAGGCGCTCCCGGCAACCCGCGCCGCCGCGCTTGTTGTCGAGCAGCCCGCTGTCGTGCAGCCGGGCCGGCAGAGCGGGATCGCGGGCACAGGCCTTGGACACCAGTTCCGAACAGGCCCAGACACGGGCCAGTTCAGGCATTCGCCCGGCAACGTCGAATACCGGTAGACCGAGGCGTTCACAGGCGTCGGTGTACTGGCTCCAGGCATCGAGCACATCCTCATGCAACGGGGAAGGAACATCGGCGAGCGCGGACTGTATGGAATCAGACAAGGAATGCATCCAAAGTGAGGAGAGTGGCTCAGCCTACGCGCCAAACCGGCGTCCATCATTGAGCCGGGCCAATCCGCCATGAGCAAGGCCGGAGCGTTCAAAATTCAGGATTCACGATTCAGTATTCGGCCCATGTCGCCCCCCCGCCCCAAGGTTCTGGTCCTGGCTTCCACCTTCCCGCGCTGGAACGGAGACCGCCAGCCGCGCTTCGTGCTCGACCTCTGCAAAGGCCTTGCTGACCGCTTCGATATCCTCGTGCTCGCACCCCACGCACCGGGTGCCGCGCTGGCGGAGACCCTTGAGGGGATTCCCGTGCGACGCTTCCGTTACTGGATCCCGCGCTGGCAATCCCTGGCGTACGGCGGCGGCATGCTCGAACAGGTGCGCGGCAATCCCCTGCGGCTGCTGCAACTGCCCTTTCTGCTTTCCGCCCTGATCCTGGCGACACGGCGCGCACTGGCGGACGACGGCCATTCCCTGATCCACGCCCACTGGATCATTCCCCAGGGCGTCGCGGCCGCCGCGGTACGCGGACGGACCCCGCTGGTCTGCACCGCCCACGGGGCCGATGCCTTCGGTCTGCGTGCGAAACCGTTCCTGGCCCTGAAACGTTGGGTGCTAGGGCGCAGCACGGCACTGACCGTGGTCAGCGAGGCCATCGCAAGCCAGTTGCGCCCACTTTTGCCACACCCCATGGACACACCGGTCATGCCCATGGGGGCCGACCTGCGCGACACCTTCACCCCGGATGAAAGCGTCGAACGCGAACCCATGCGGCTCGTTTTCGCAGGCCGCATGGTCGAGAAGAAAGGCGTCGAGGTCCTGCTACGCGCCCTGCCCGCCGTGCTCGACAAGCATCCGGGCATCCGCCTGCACATCGTCGGGACCGGCCCGCGCGAAGCGACGCTCAGGACCCGGGCAACGGACCTGGGCCTTGAGGCGCGGGTGGTGTTTCACGGCGCCCTGGATCA
>JBMYTY010000266.1:0-3402 GCA_049604855.1 Gammaproteobacteria bacterium
CTGACGTCGGTCTGCGCGGCACCTATGGCGAGGAACTGATCCACGCCGATCACCGCGTGCTGCACATGGCGGTCTCAGAGGAGCAATGGGTACTCGAAGGCGAGCCACAAGCCTTGGACGATCAGCGCTGCTGCGCCCGGGTTCTCTGGGATCGCGAACGGCCGGATTGGATGGCCCCCATGGCCGAAACACTTGCGAACTTCAGGGTTTACGGCAGTTTTTGGCTTAATCAGGTGCGTAAGCCCGCCGCGGATGATCTACCCAGCGGTTTTCTGCACGGCACGGGCCGAAACCTATGGTCCGTACTTCAAAACTGGAAAAGTGCGCCCATTCGCTATCAGGGTCAGTTCGACTGGGTCACTCAGCGGGCTCGCGAGGCGTTTCCCGAGCTAATGGGAAGCCTGGAGTTTGATCGGGGTCTCCCTTACCTGTTTCTTCCTGATGCGACCGACCCTGGCGATGGACTGCCCCCCATGCGTGCCGCGGATGGACTGCTGACGGGGCTACTGCAACTCACGGCTGTCGCTGGCGCCAAGCGCGGCTCAATCATTGCCTTCGACGAGATCGAAAACCAACTCCATCCTCATGCGATCCGGCAAATCCTGCGCGCCATGCGCCAGTTGGCCGAGGAACGCGACCTGACCATCATCGTCACCAGCCATTCGCCGGTCGTCATGAACACTTTCAGGGACGAGCCTGATCGCTTTTTTGTCTTGCAGCCGCGCGCCGAAACCTCGCCGACGGCCCTGACCGAGCTTCACGACGAAGATTGGCTGGCGGCCTTCGCACTAGGCGACCTTTACGACCGCCTGGAGTTCGCGGCACCCACGCTCATACCGGCAGAGGCTACCGAAGGCTGACCCCGTGCGAATCGCATTGCTCCCCACAGGCAGGATGGAATGGGAGGCTCTGCCAAAGGCTCTTGAACGGCAATTCTCCGGCCATGAGTTTTACGCAATCCCTTCCGAGGCCGAAGTTCAGTCGAATCCGGACATCGGCTTTCCCGCACCCTCGTTCACCTCCACGGATGTTCTGGCGCTGCAAGGAAAACGGAACAATGCAGACAAACTGATCGAGCGGGCAGTAGCCGAAGCCATAGGTGATCGGAGGCGCACGCCCGCCGACCTCGTGCTCATCCTTGATGATTTCGAGCTGGTCAATCTCAACCAAGCTGACACGGTCGCCGCGACGATTCGTGACGCGGCGCTACGGTTTCTTTCCGCGTATCAGAACCAGTCGCAGCGGCAAGAGCGGTACGCCAACGCACTGAGGGAACGGGTTTCGTTCCACCTCGCCAAACCGATGATCGAGAGCTGGCTGTTCGCGGGGGGCGAAGACGTGACCAAGCTTCTGTTCGCCGAAGACTGCACACCGCGACTTCTAGAAGGTAGCGACCCCGAATGTTTCCAGTCCACCGATACCGAATACCAAGAAGACACAGGGGAGGAATGCACCTCTTGGATAGGAAAGGGAAGACGCAACAATAGCCGCCCCGCCTGGCTCAAGCCCGGAATTGATCGAATGATTCACCCCAAGGCCTACCTATCCTGGTTACATCGGAACCCCTCCGAAAAGACATGCAGCAACTACTCGGAGTCAGGAATCGGGGCCCAGGCGCTGGGAACCTTGGACTGGGCATCGCTACTCGCAAACCCGGAACATGCCCAATTCGCACGTGCAATGATTGATGACCTTGCTTACTGCTTAACAGCCCCCCCTCCTTACCCGGGGCAATGCGCCAACGAGACAGCCACCGGCCAACCCGCTGACCGCGTGTTGCGCAATCTCTAGCTCTAGACTGCGTCGCCTCAAGAGGACCTAGCGGCCAGCGAGCCAATCGCATGCACGTAGTAAGCTCGCCCCCGGCGGGCGTCGCCCGAGCTCACCTACGGCCCCGGTCAAGGTGGCTCCGGGGTTACCCCGGGGGCTTTATCCCAGCTAGCACTCCCGTGCACGGACGGCCCTGCGCTGCGCGCAGGATTGTCCGCGCGAGACCAGACAGGTCGGGCGGCGTCCGCCACTCCCCTTCGAGACCCCATCGGGCCCGGAACCCGCCTCGAGAATGGATCCATCCAGACGTTCAGCCCGCCAGATCGCGCTGTGCCTAGTCGACACGGCTTGGCGGGTCGAGTCATTGGGCGAGTGCATAGATCCTCTGCTTGACGACAAAGCGCCCGATGCCGAAGGGCTCGCACGGTATCTGATCGACCGAACCCCAGACCGCTCCCCGTCGGTGGAACGACTGACGGATCTTCTTCTCGAGCACGAGCGGCTGGCGATCTGGCTGCGCTCACGGCCCCGCTTCACGTTACGGCCCGGTGACCAGGGGATGCAGCCCGCCCCGCCGAACCTGATCACCTTCCCTCTCCCCAATATTCCCAATCGACACCACCTGGCCCAATGGCTGGGCCTGTCGGACAGCGAGCTGGACTGGTTCACCGGCCTCGGGCGCCGCGACGATCCCCACGCCCCGGAAGCTCTGCGCCACTACCGCTACCGCTGGATCGAGCGCCCCGGGCGCGAACCCCGGCTGCTGGAGATCCCCAAACCCCGCCTCAAGGCCCTGCAACGCCAGATCCTTGAGGACCTGCTCTACAGGGTGCCCATCCACGACGCCGCCCACGGCTGGCGCCCCCAGCGCTCCTGCGTCAGCGCCGCGCTGCCCCACTGTGACCGGCCCGTGTTATTACGCTTGGACCTGCGGCACTTCTTCCACGCCATCAGCTTCCCCCGCGTGCGTGGTCTGTTCCTGATGTTGGGCTATCCCCATGATGTCGCCACCGCCCTGGCCGGGCTTTGCACCCATCGCACGCCGACCACCATCAACGCGCGTCTGAGCCCGGCACACCGCCAGCAATTGCGTTCCCGGCACCTGCCCCAAGGCGCGCCCAGCTCGCCCTACCTCGCCAATCTCTGTTGCTGGCGCCTCGATAGCCGCCTCGCCGGTCTGGCACGAAGCCAGGGCCTGAACTACACACGCTACGGCGACGACATGGCCCTCTCCGGCCCCCGTGCCCTGACCCGGGGCGGCGAATTCTTCAGCACCCTTGTGGGCGCCATCGCCCTTGAAGAGGGGTTCGAGCTCAACCACCGCAAGACCCGTTGCCAAACCCAGGCCAGCCGGCAAGCGTTCTGCGGCGTGGTGGTCAATCGACACCCGAACATCAACCGCCAGGACTTCGATCGCCTGAAGGCCATCCTCACCAATTGCCTGCGCCATGGGCCGGATTCACAGAACCGCGACCGGCACCAAGACTTCCGCGCCCACTTGGCGGGCAGGATTGCCCATATCCAACAGCTCAACCCCCAACGTGGTCTGAAGCTACGGCGGCTTTGGGACCGGATCGACTGGGGGGACTAATCTCCACGGATCATCCGCAAACCACCCCGTAGGAGCGGCTT
>JBMYTY010000267.1:0-3399 GCA_049604855.1 Gammaproteobacteria bacterium
ATGGTCGCCATTACTCGTCTCAGCACCCAGCAGCCCGATTTCGACCGGCGACTGGCCGATCTGCTCTCCTGGGATTCAGTCTCGGATACACGGGTCAATGAGACCGTCGAGGGCATCTTGCATGACGTGCGCGAGCGTGGAGACGCCGCGGTGCTGGAGTACACCAACCGCTTCGATCGGATGAGCGCGACCTCCATGGAAGACCTGGTGATACCGCCGGAGCGTCTTGCCGAGGCCGCCGGGAAGATCGACCCGGCCGCGTGCCGGGCCCTCGAGTTCGCGCGTGATCGCATCGCGGCCTACGCGGAGCGACAGAAGATGGAATCCTGGCGCTACACCGAGGCGGACGGCACGGTGCTCGGTCAGCAGGTCACCCCGCTGGATCGTGCGGGCCTCTACGTACCCGGGGGGCTTGCGGCCTATCCGTCCTCCGTACTCATGAACGCCGTACCCGCCAAGGTGGCGGGAGTGCCCGAGCTGATCATGGTTGTCCCCACTCCTGACGGCGTGGTCAATGAGTTGGTTCTGGCCGCCGCGCACATCGCCGGGGTCGATAGGGTGTTCGCCGTGGGGGGCGCGCAGGCCGTCGCCGCTCTGGCCTACGGAACGGAGTCCATCCCCGCGGTCGACAAGATCACAGGACCCGGCAACATCTACGTGGCCACCGCCAAGAAACTGGTTTACGGCACGGTCGGAATCGACATGATCGCCGGCCCTTCGGAGATTCTGGTGGTCTGCGACGGCGCGACCGATCCGGATTGGATCGCCATGGATCTGTTTTCCCAGGCCGAGCATGATGAAGACGCGCAGGCGATTTTCGTCTGCCCGGATGCAGCCTATGTGGACCGGGTACAGGAAAGCATTGATCGCTTGCTCCCGACCTTGGAACGCTCGGAAATCATCTCCCGTTCGCTCGCTGACCGGGGGGCCTTGATTGAGGCCAGAGACCTCGATGATGTCGTCGATGTCGTGAACCGGGTCGCGCCGGAGCACCTTGAACTGTCCGTGGGTGATCCGGAGGCACTGCTCCCGCTGATCCGCAATGCAGGCGCCATTTTCATGGGCCGTTATTCCGCTGAGCCGCTGGGTGACTATTGCGCGGGGCCCAACCACGTTCTGCCCACATCGGGGACCGCGCGCTTCTCCTCGCCGCTGGGTGTGTACGATTTTCAAAAGCGTTCCAGCATCATCATGGTGTCCGCGGACGGTGCCGCCGGGGGTATCGGCCAAGCCGCATCCACCCTGGCGCGGGGGGAAGGCCTGACCGCGCATGCGCGCTCCGCGGAAGCCCGCTTCAAGGACTGATGGTGCGATTCTGATGCGCGTTCTCCAGGTGGTTCACGGTCTGCACCGCGGAGGGCTGGAGAACGGTGTCGTCAATGTGCTCAATGGTCTGTCCGACGACATCGAACAATCGGTGGTCTGTCTGGATTCCCGGGGGGAGATGGCCGAGCGCATCCAGCGCCCAATCCCCCTGGTCGTGCTCGGTCGCGGTCGTCACGACCTCAAGGCCGTTTGGCGACTCGCCCGGTTGATTCGCGACACCCGTCCGGATGTCATCCACTGCCGTAACTGGAACACCTGGCCGGACACCGTGCTTGCCCATCGGCTGGCCGGGCGCCCCGGGCGATTGTTGTGGAGCTTTCACGGTTTCATGGATGGTCGGGGAGTGGCGCCCTGGCGGCGCAGGGTCGCGTCACGGGTTCTGGCCTCGTTGACCGACGGTTTGGCGGCCGTGTGCCAGGATGCCGCGAATCGCTACGCACGGGTAAACGGCCTCGCGTCGGGGCGCTTCCGGGTGCTCTACAACGGCGTCGACACGAATCGGTTTCGCCCAGCGGAGGACCGCGCCGCCGCGAAGCGGGCCGTGGGCTGGTCGACGGAGCACCTGACCGCCGTGACCGTGGCGAGCCTGAGTCCGGTCAAGGATCATGCCTCCCTGCTTCGTGCCCTGGCGCTGCTGGACGCGGGTGTGCGTGAGCGTTTGCGCGTGGTGTTCGTGGGCGAAGGGCGCGAGCGCGGGGCCCTGGAGGGATTGGTCGAGGACTTGGGGTTGGCCTCCGTGGTCTCCATGCCGGGGGGCTCGGACCGGGTGCCGGATCTTCTCGCCGCGGCGGATATCTCCATCCTGCCGAGTCGTCTTGAAGGGATGAGTAATGCCATCACCGAATCCATGGCGGCGGGCCTGCCCGTGGTCGCCAATGGCGTGGGGGGCAACCCGGAACTGATCGTGGACGGTGAGACCGGATTGCTCACCACGCAGGGGGATGACCGCTCCATGGCCCTAGCCCTGGCACGTTTGATCGGTGATGCATCCGAACGCACGGCGATGGGGGACGCGGGCCGGTTGCGGGCGGAGTCCAGGTTCTCCATGCAGGCCATGATGGATCGCTACGCGGAGCTGTACCGGGAGCTGGCCACTTGAAGGTGCTGACCATCGGGCCCCTGCCACCGCCCATCGGCGGCATGGCCGCGGTGGTGGCCAATCTGGAGCGGGAGTTGGGCCAGAGGCTGGACCATCGACTGCTCAACAATGCAAAGACCACCGCGGAGGGGCGCAGCCTTGTAACCGGGGTCATGGCCCAACTGCGCCTTTTGGGGCGCTTGCTGGGGGTGCTTTTCCGCTGGCGCCCTTCGCTTGTCCATATCCATACCTGCTCGAACTTCACATTCTGGCGAAACGGCATCGATGTACTGATCAGCCGTCTGTTCTTCCGCCCGGTGGTCCTGCACATTCACGGCGGTCGCTTTGACCGCTTCCTTGCCGATATGGGGTGGGGGAGGGGGTGGTGGGCACGCCGCATCCTGCATGCGGCGGCGCGCGTGGTCGTTCTTGGCGAGGACTGGAGGCGTCGCCTGGAACCCTGGTGTAGACCCGGTTCCATCGAAGTGATCAACAACGGCGTGCCGGTGCCGGACGCAACCGCATGCGGGGTGACGCGCGAGCGGGTGAAGGTCTTGTGCCTTGCCGCCTACACACCCGCCAAGGGGCAGGAGGACTTGTTGCGCGCGGCTTCCGGCCTGTCCGGTCTGGAGATCTACCTGGTCGGTAACGAGTTGAAAGCGGGTGAGGGTGAGCGGCTGGTCCAACTCGCGGCGGCCCTCGACATGGAGGACCGGGTGCATGTGACCGGCCCGCGCTCCGGGAGTGACAAGGATGAGTTGTTCGATGCAGCGGGGATCTTTGTCCTGCCGTCGTATATCGAGGGCTTGCCCATGTCCATGCTCGAAGCCATGTCCTGGGGCTTGCCGGTGGTGGTGACCCGGGTGGGCGCAATCCCGGAGGTGGTTGAGGACGGTGTTCAGGGTCTGCTCGTCGAGCCCGGTGATGTGCCTGGCCTGCGCGGCGCATTGGGCCGTTTGTTGGCCAACCCGGATGAACGGGAGCAGGCGGGAATG
>JBMYTY010000268.1:0-3396 GCA_049604855.1 Gammaproteobacteria bacterium
GTTCCCCAAGCCGTCAGGCGAAAATCAGCAGGTAGTGGTCCACCAGAAGGAACGCGAACAATGCCATCAGGTAGACGACGGAGTAACCAAAGGTCTGCATGGCAATCCCGGGTTTCTTATTCGCCCGCAGAAGAAGGACGTAGTAGAGAAACCCGATTCCCAGACCTATGGCACCGGCGAAGTAGAAGTAGCCGCTCATACGAGTGGCGAAAGGCAGCATGGTGATGGCGAACAACAGGAGCGTGTAGAACAGGATGTGCAGCCGCGTGTACTCGACCCCATGGGTAACGGGAAGCATCGGGATATCCACCTTGGCGTACTCATCCTTGCGGTGAATGGCCAGCGCCCAGAAATGAGGTGGAGTCCAGGCAAAGATAATCAGGAACAACAACAGGCTGTGCGGATGCACATCACCGGTTACGGCCGTCCATCCCAACACCGGAGGCGCGGCCCCGGCCGCGCCACCGATCACGATGTTCTGCGGCGTGGCACGTTTCAGGTACATGGTGTAGATGACCGCGTAGCCGATCAGCGAGATGAACGTCAGCACCGCGGTGATCATGTTCACGAACACGACCAGGATGATCATGGACACCACACCCAGTGCCAACGCGAACACCAGGGCATGGGGTACATCGAGATTGCCACTGGGTAGGGGGCGATTCTGGGTACGCGCCATCTCCGCATCGGCCGCACGATCGACCAGGTGATTGATGGCCGCGGCCGACATGGAGGCTAGGCCAATGCCCAAGGTGCCGAAAAACAGCGCATCCAGCGGCGGCAGGGGGTCCCAGGTCGCCAGCAACATACCGACGATGGCGGTGAACACGATCAACGCCACGACCTTGAGCTTGCAGAGCGCGAGGTAGTGACGCCAATTACCCAGACGAAAAGCGGAGTCAGTCACCATTGCACCCACCAAAGAATCGACCCGACCCGCCGGCCCCCTTGGTCCGGCCTTTCGCCGAGGCCGCGATCACGTCGGCAAAAAACGAAGCGACACTGAGCCATGGTCAGGGCCGCTCCCGGGTCGCCTGATTCAAGGTGACCAGGGAAAGCAGGAGTAATGCAGCCACCCCATTGTGAGCGACGGCGACGGCCAGGGGCAGGGAGAACACGATATTGGCTATACCCAGGCTCACCTGGACCAGCAGGAGAAAACCGATAATGAGACCGAGACGCCGAACCAAGGCACCGGCCGATCGCAACATCATCACGGCCAGCGCGCCCAGGTAGAGGAAGGTCACGAGGGCCCCCATCCGGTGGACGAAATGCACCGCGACACGCGCGGGGGCATCAAGAACACCAAACTCATAATCCACACCCAGCGGACGCCAGAGTGTGAACCCCTCCCCCATGTCCATGTCCGGCACCCAGCTCCCGTGACAGGTGGGGAAGTCCGTGCAGGCCAGGGCTGCGTAGTTGGTACTCGTCCAGCCTCCGAGCATGATCTGGCCGATAAGAATCAACAGTCCCAGGGTTCCCAGGGTCCTCAGGGGCCGGAACACATGCACGGAGTCCTGGAACCAACGACGCTGGCGCAGTACCAGTAACCAAAGCACGCTCAGCGTCAGCAGCCCACCCAGCAGGTGCGATGTCACGATCGCCGGGTTGACCAAAAGGGTCACGGTCCACATGCCGAGCAGCCCCTGGAAAATCACCAGCACCGAGGCAAAAGTCATCAGGCCATGATTTTCCTCGCCGATGCCGCGCCGCATCCAGGCCATGGCGGCGAGGATGAGGATGATCAGCCCCAGAGCGGAAGCGAAATAACGGTGGATCATTTCCTTCCAGGCCTTGTGCGCCTCCACCGGGCGTTCCGGGAACGCTTCGTTGGCCGCATGCACCTCGTGATGTTCATCCGGCACCCCCAGGTGGCCATAGCAGCCAGGCCAATCCGGACATCCCAGTCCCGCGTCCGACAGGCGCACATAGGCGCCAAGCACCACCACGACGAGGGCCAGAACCACTGAAAACAGGGCCAGACGGTGGAACAACGCTGTCGATCTCATATCGATTCTCCCCCTCAGATCAGCGAACCGCTGAGACCCTGAGCAGTTTCTTGATGTCCTTGCGGATGTCACTCGGGTCCTGATCCACGCGGTAGCGCATCATCAGGTTACCCAGTGGGTCGACCACGTAAATGCGGCCGAGGATCACATCATCGCCCTCGCCTTGCTTGCGGAACTGATCCAATACGACCTGTCTTTGTTGCGTGGTTCCAAGCTGAAGGGCACCGAATGCTTGGTGCCACTTGTCGAAATCAGCGGGCACCTCGCCATCAATCGCGAGATACAGCGCTCCGACACGCCCCATTTGCTGGTTCTGAGCCGTGCGAACCTGGCGAATGGTGACCAATTTGGCCAGACAGGCCTCATCGCATTGTGAGCTACCCACATAGGTCAGGGTCCACAGGTGCGCGAAATGATCGGCCGGCACCGGCTTTCCATTCTCATCCAGCAATGGCGGCAATTCGAGATGACGTGCGGGTTGGTAAAGCTCACCCTTGTTAACCGTGGCCCGTGGGACCAGGTCACCTCCAAAGTGGTACATGAGCCACGCACCCACCGGAGGGATCAGAAAGATGACCCACAGGATGACCAGATTCTGGCGGCTCTTGCGCACCAGTTGGGGATCGAGTTCTTCGCTCATTTCCGCCCTTCGCGCGCACCCTGATCGGTGCGTCGTGTGTTGACCATCACGTACAAGATGAGAAGCGTTGCCGCCAGGGAAAACCACTGAAAGGCGTAGCCCCGGTGCTTGTCCGACGTGATGCCGTAATAAGGCTTCCACGCCCGTTCGTATCCGAAGGTCTCTGACTCCTCCAGCAACAGGACGTAAGGAAGCAGCGGTTCGTTCAGGTAACCCGAAAGGAGACCCGTCTCGATCGCCTGAATGACCCGGGCGCGCGATGATACAGGAGGATCATCCGGACCAAGCCGAATAACCTTTTCCGGAGGCGGGGTCACCAGTACGTCGATATCGCGCGACTCACGGGGCCAAACCAAATCAGGGAGGTCCTGACGGGTCCGACCGCGCGGCACCCATCCAAGGTTGACCAGTACAAGGCCTTGCCCCTGGCGTAGACGGAAAGGGATCAGAACCTGGTACCCGGGACGCCCTTTCCAGGCGCGATTGTCGAGAAGAAAGGCGGGTTCGTCCACGAAACGGCCAACGGCCACCGCCTTCTGGAAACGCGTGTACGAGCCACCGGACGCAATCGAGTCAAAACTGCGCTGCCCCGGTGTGGCCACGAAGTCCTTGGCCAAGGCGTCCTTCTGGCGGGCCCGGTCCAACTGCCAGAAGCCCAGCCCCAATAGCAGCGAAAGCAGGGCCACGGTCAGCAGGTTGGGCAACAAGCCAGGGAACCGGAAAATCTGGCGACCGATGCGGATC
>JBMYTY010000269.1:0-3392 GCA_049604855.1 Gammaproteobacteria bacterium
AGCCGCAAACCGAACCCCGCCCGGCGCGCGCCCTGTCCGCATCGACCCTGATCAGCCAATCCATGGCGCTGGTGGGCAGCGATGCCTTCGAAGCACCTTCCGGGCGATCGGCCCGTTCCGACTTACGCCACAAACACATCAATCCCTCCACCCGGGAGCCACGCTACGCCGCGTATATGGACGCCTGGGTGAAAAAAGTCGAGCGCATCGGAAACCTCAACTATCCCGCCGAAGCACGTCGCATGCGGCTTTCCGGACAATTGGTGCTCGACGTATGCATCCGGGCGGATGGCAGCCTGGAGTCCATGGAGGTCCTCAATTCATCCGGACACCCCGAGCTGGACCAGGCGGCCCTGGAAATCGTCCGATTGGGCGCACCCTACGCACCGCTGCCGGGAAGCATCCGGGAAGAAACCGACATCCTTCACATCACCCGTGGCTGGCGATTCAGCGGGCAGGACATCTGGACCGGCAACTGACCATCATCCGCCTCACCCGCCTTGCCTGAATCGCACTCAAGTCGGACACTGCCCGGCATGGAAGCGGCCTTCCTCACAAACCAGTTCCTGATCGCCATGCCTTCGCTGGCCGACCCGAATTTCTCGCGTACCGTCACGTACATCTGCGAGCACAACGAAGGCGGAGCCATGGGCATCGTGGTCAACCGCCCGGTGGATCTGTCCGTGGGTGATCTACTCAGCGATCTCAAGATCACGGCCACGGACACGGTAAAAACCGGCTCCCCCGTCTACCTGGGCGGCCCGGTTCAGACCGAGCGGGGTTTCGTACTGCACAGTCCTCTGGGAGCCTGGCAGTCCACGTTACCGGTCACCAAGAACATCGGGCTGAGCATTTCACGCGACATCCTGGACGCCATGGCCGAAGGAGACGGCCCCGACCAGCATCTCGTCGCTCTCGGGTATGCCGGCTGGGCTCCAGGCCAACTGGAGGCCGAAATCCGCGAAAATTCCTGGCTCAACGGCCCCGCCGACCCGGACGTGATCTTCAAACTCCCCCCCGAACAACGCTGGCAGGTCGCCGCGGCGGCACTGGGGGTGGACCTGACCCTGCTCAGCGCGGACGCGGGCCACGCCTGAGCATGACCGCGCCGGGCACCCGCTCCTTTCTCGGTTTCGACTTCGGCACCAAGCGCATCGGCATCTCGCTGGGCCAGGAATTGACCGAGTCGGCCCGTCCCCTGCACACCTTGAGCAGTCGTGATGGCAAACCGGATTGGGCCGCAATCGAAGCGCTGATCGCGGAATGGAAACCCGACGCCCTCGTGGTGGGCCTGCCGTATAATCTCGACGGCTCCGACTCGGAACAAACCGAACGGGCGAGACGCTTTTCGCGCCAATTGAATGGCCGCATGCGCCTCCCCGTAGCCCTCATGGATGAACGGCTGAGCTCCGAGGCCGCCCGACGCGAAATAGCCACACGCCGCGCCGATGGTCGTCGTCGCACCTCGCGCAAGGGCGACCTGGACGCAGTCGCCGCGGCCCTCATCCTGGAAAACTGGCTGCAGGCCGGACAACCGGGACTTTGCCCCCCAACCGGCCCCGCCTGACCCCATGAACTCTCCCGCCCCCCCATCGGAATCGCTCCAGCGCATCGCACCCTCCGGCGTCGACGTCGATGCATCCCTGGAGGCTATGGCCGGACAACTGCGCGCGCGCTCGGAGCACCGTCCCGACCCGCTGATCGTCGGCATTCGGACCGGCGGTGTCTGGGTGGCCGAACGCCTGCACGGCCTGCTCGGACTGGACAGCGCCCTCGGGATTCTGGACATCAGCTTCTACCGGGACGACTTCAGCCGCATCGGCATGCACCCCAGCGTGCAGCCCAGCACCCTGCCCGATCCCGTGGATGATCGGCACGTGATCCTGGTGGACGACGTGTTGCACACCGGCCGTACCATCCGCGCCGCGCTCAACGAACTCTTCGATTACGGTCGCCCCGCGTCCGTAACCCTCGTGGTTCTGGTGGAACGCAACGGCAGAGAGCTACCCATCGAGGCCGCGATCACCGGAGCCCATGTTCACCTCGGGCCGGATGAACACATCAAACTCACGGGGCCCTCCCCCCTGGCCCTGAAAACCCAAACCCTGACAACCCAAACCCTGGCAACCCAACCCATGACCGGCGGATCCACCGGCGAAACCCCATGACCCCAGGCGGCAACATCCAGCTCACCGACGAGGGCCGCTTGCGGCACTTCCTCACCATCGACGGGCTACCCCGCTCGATTCTCGAAGAAATCCTCGACACCACCGAAAGCTTCAGCTCGGTGGGCGAACGGGCGGTCAAAAAGGTCCCGCTGCTGCGCGGTCGCACCATCCTCAACCTGTTCTTCGAGGCCAGCACCCGCACCCGCACAACCTTCGAGTTGGCGGAGAAACGTCTGTCCGCCGACGTGGTGAGCATGAACGTCAACGCCTCGGCCACGAAAAAAGGCGAGACCCTGCTCGACACGCTGCGCAACCTGGAGGCCATGCACGTGGACATGTTCGTGGTCCGCCATGCCGACTCCGGCGCGGCCCACTTCATCGCTGCCAAGGTCAAACCCCACGTGGCCGTGGTCAACGCCGGCGACGGACGCCACGCCCACCCCACCCAGGCCATGCTGGACATGTACACCATCCGCAAACACAAGGGCGCCTTCGAGCCCCTGCGGGTGGCCATCGTCGGCGATATCCTGCACTCACGCGTGGCGCGCTCTCAGATCCATGCCCTCAACACCCTCGGCACCGGCGAGGTCCGGGTGATCGCACCCAAGACCCTGCTCCCGCGCCATGTGCAGGCCCTGGGCGTTCATGTCTACCATGACCTGCGCGAAGGCCTGCGGGACGTGGATGTGGTCATCATGCTGCGCCTGCAGAACGAGCGCATGGACGGCGGCCAACTGCCCAGCGAGCATGAATATTTCCAACTCTTCGGCGTCACCGAGGACAAGCTGGATCTCGTCAACCCCGATGCCATCATCATGCATCCCGGCCCCATCAACCGGGGCGTGGAGATGGACTCCGCCGTCGCCGACGGCCCACGCTCCGTCATCCTTGAACAGGTCACCAACGGGATCGCCGTCCGCATGGCCGTCATGACCATGATTCTCGGCCAACCGTCCTCACCGCCGGGAACCCGGACAGCGGAGGAGCAGGCATGAGCAGCACCCTGCTGATCCGCGGCGGACGCGTCATCGATCCGGCCAACCGCATCGACCGCGTTACCGACATCCTCTGCGTGGGCGACCGCATCGATTCCGTCGCTGACGACATCAGCACGGCGGCCGACAGCGTCATGGATGCGGACGGACTGATCGTCTGCCCCGGCCTGGTCGACATGGCCGCGCGCCTGCGCGAGCCGGGCCAGGAACACAAGGCCACGGTCGCCTC
>JBMYTY010000270.1:0-3375 GCA_049604855.1 Gammaproteobacteria bacterium
CAGCAGCATCAGCGGAAACGCCATGAGCATGAAGGGCAGGAAGCGGATGGGTTGACCCGCGCGTTCCGCATAGCCTGCCACGATCAGGTTCGCGCTCGCTCCCACCAGGCTGCCGTTCCCCCCCAGGCAGGCGCCCAGGGCCAGGGACCACCAGACCGGTTCGATGGCGGCGGCACCACCCAGGCCGGCCTCCATGGAGTGGATCAACGGGATCATGGTGGCCACGAAGGGGATGTTGTCGACGATGGCGGAAGCGACGGCGGCCACCCAGAGTATGGCCAGGGCCGTGACGGTGCGATCACCGCCGGTAAGGCCCAGCACGCCCTCGGAGATCCGCTCCAACAGTCCCGTGCTCTCGACCCCGTAGACGACCACGAACAGGCCCATGAAGAACAGCAGGGTGATCCATTCGATCTCGGACAACACCCGCTCCAGGGTCTTGGTCTGCTCGGAGGCACTGAGGGGCAGATTCACCAGGACCAGCAGGACCGCGGCCCCGAACAGGGCGATGGAGGCCGGTTCCAGCCCCAGGTCGTGCCCGAGTATGAATCCAACCATGATCAGGCCCAAAACCGCCATGGACTTCCACAACAGTCGCCTGTCGGTGATCGCCGACTCCGGTTTGAAGTCCATGACCCGGGCCCGGTCCTTGGGATCGGCATGCAGCTGACGCCCCCAGATCAGGTAGATGATGCCCAGGGTAAGCGCCAGGACCACCACGGCGACAGGACTGAGATTGATCAGGAAATCATTGAAGCCCAGGCCCACGGCTGAACCGATCATGATGTTGGGCGGGTCGCCGATAAGGGTGGCCATCCCCCCTATGTTCGCGGCAAAGATCTCGGCGAACAGGTAGGGATAGGCGGGCAGTTTCAGGGCATCGACGATGAGCAGGGTCACGGGCACCACCAGCAACACGGTGGTGACGTTGTCCAACACGGCGGAGAGCACCGCCGTGACGAGCACGAGCATCACCAAAATGCCCCATGGATGTGCATTGACCCGCTTCGCCGCCCAAATAGCGAGAAACTGGAACACCCCGCTCTGCTTCGTCACGGCCACCACCAGCATCATCCCGGTGAGCAGCCCGATGGTATTGAAGTCTATGCCTTCGACGGCGGCTTCCTGGCCGATCACCCCGCCGAGCACCATCAATCCGGCCATGAACATGGCCACCACGGCGCGGTTGATACGCTCGCTCATGATGAGCACGTAGGTGAGCAGGAACAGGCTGCCCGCGAACAGTTGTGGGTCGATGCCGAAGAGGACCGACGTGACCTCCTGACCGGTCGCGGGGGCCTGGAGGGCAGGACTCATTCCCGGACCACCGAATCCTCCGAGCTCAGACCCAGGACCACGTCGCCCACGTCCCAGAAGGAAATCAAGCCCTCAAGACGGCCGGAATCCGGATCGACCACCGGTATGGAGGTTCGTGTGCGGTAAAGAATGAGCAGGGTCTCCATCAACGGGGTATCCGGCGCCACGGTGTCGCACTGGCCCAGACATCGGGTTACGGGTTCGTCCCGTATATGCTCCAGCTTGCGACGCATCTCTCCCAGGCTGCTATGCACGAAAGGTACCGACCCCAAGCCCTTGTCCATGATGACCGCGTCGGGCAGCAGCAAGGCCAACAGGTGGTGCACACCCATGACTCCGAGATAGCAGCCGTCGTCATCGACGACGGGCATGTTCCGGTACCGTTTATCCATGGCGAGCCGTGCCGCCTTGCCGATGGTATCGGTGGAGCGCAGAACCATGGGCTTGGGATTCATGACTTTGCTTGCGGGCATGGCATCGCTCCGGTGCGGGCATCAATGATGCGCCGGTAAGTCTCACTGGCCAGGGTTACGACAACACGGTCATGGCAAGGCGCGGGGTGATTCCGTGAGGCACCGACTGCCTCCCCCGGAGAAGGTGTTGCACGAAACCACACCCATGGAGCCAGCCCCGGGGCGGCGCGCGCGAGCCATCATCGCCCCACCATACTGACACGCCCGCCGCACACCGACAGGTGGCCCCGGTCAACTCTCCGCCCGGTCGCCCGTCGCGGCCTCCAGCAAACGCCGGAACGGCGCACCCTTGTCCTCGGTTTCCTGGAACTCCGCGTCCGCGTCCGAATCCGCCACGATGCCGCCACCCGCCCAATACACCATGGTTCCGTTGGCATAGGTGAGGGTGCGGATGGCGATGTTCGCGTCCATGGCGCCATCGAACCCCAGATAGCCGATGGAGCCGCAGTAGAGCCCGCGTCGATCAGGTTCCAGCTCCTCGATGATCTCCATGGCGCGCACCTTGGGGGCCCCGGTGATCGAGCCGCCGGGGAAGCATCCGCGCAACAGGCTGGCCGCATCCTCAGCCTCCGCCAACTCGCCGTGCACCGTGCTCACCAGATGATGCACCGACGCGTAGCTCTCCAGGGTGTACAGCTCCGGCACCTCGATACTGCCCGGCCGACAGGTCCGGCCCAGGTCGTTGCGCAGCAGGTCGACGATCATGAGGTTCTCGGCCCGATCCTTGCCGCTGGCGCTCAACTGAGCCGCCAGTTCCCCATCGGTCGAGGCATCCCCCCGGGGCCGTGTCCCCTTGATGGGGCGGGTCACCACGCGGCGACCGCGTAGCTCCAAAAACTGCTCCGGCGACGCGCTCAGCACCTGCGCGAAAGGCAGATTCAGGTAGGCGCCGTAGGGCGCGGGGTTGATGGCACGTAAGCCCTGGTAGGCCCGCCAACCACTGCCCTCGGCCGGGGCCTGGAAGCGGCGGGCATAGTTCACCTGGTAACAATCGCCGTCGCGGATGTAGTCCTGGATGGCGGTGAAGGCATCCGCGTAGTCCTCCCGAGCGGTTCCGCTTTCGATGTCGCCGGTCACCCTGAACGGCTCCGGATCGCCCAGGTCGTCCCCTTCACGAAAGCGCTGCGCCAGCCAACGCAGACGTTCAGCTGTATCGTGGTGTCGGCCGTGACTGGCGAGCACGCAACGGCGCTCCCGGTGATCGACAACCAGGGCCCAGTCATACAGCCCCACGGCCATCTCGGGGAGCCGATCCACATCCCGGGCCCAGCGTGGCATGTCCTCGATCCGACGGCCCAGGTCATAGGCAAAATAGCCCAGTGCGCCCCCGGCGAAGGGTATGCCGTCCATGGCCTCCACCGGCTCACCCAGGGCCTCGCGCAGAAGTGCAAAGGGATCACCGTGATCACGTCGTATACCGTCCACGCTGCGGATATCGGTCACATCGCCGCGCGTGATCAGGGTGCGGTGCGGGTCGGCGGTGCGGCGGCGGTCAAAGCGTCGCAGAGCATCGCCGAGGGCGTCGAGATCGCGGTGACCGAGGATCCCTGTCCCTGGGTCTCCCGCGCTGCGCTGAAGCTCGTTC
>JBMYTY010000271.1:0-3318 GCA_049604855.1 Gammaproteobacteria bacterium
TGCGCGCGGTCAGACCGAGGTCTGTACTCCAATCACGTAGCTGGGCCGTAGCGAGGGCGGGACACCACCCCGGGACGGCGACCACTTACCTCGGAGGCCGCCCACCGCTGATCAGCTCGGCCAGGAATTCCGCCCGTACCCGGTTGCCTTCCGCGTTCATATGGATCACGTCGGTGAAATACTCCGCGCGCGAACCGGTGGCGTCTTTCATATCCACCACCCACGTTCCCTCCGCCCGCGCGATGCGCGCGACGACCTCCCGTGACTGGTTCAACAGGCGCTCCTGTACTTCCGAGTCGAAGGTCCCGTTGTTGTCCTGAAGCACCACCAACACCTCCACCCCATCCTCGCGCAACAGGCGCAGAAACAGGGCGAGCTCCCTCTCGAAGCGCCGCACATTGGCGGGTTTCGCCTCGGTCCAGGTGCCGGTCTCGTCGAAGGCAAAGCCGTTCAGGTGTGACGGCGCCCAGGCCCAACCGGTCACGGCTTCCAGCCGGGGCAACAGCCACATGAGAAAGCGCGAGTTCACGTACAGGGGCAATTCCTCCGGGTACACCCGGAAACGGTCCGCATGGCCGACATCAAGGGCATCGGAGGAGAAATTCATGCGCGCATCGTTGAACCCCAGATAGAGCACGGCGTGGGTGATGGCCGTGTCGCGGTTGCGCAGGTCGAAGATGTAACGGGCCATGTGGTGCGGCAGCGACCAGCCGGGCACACCGGCATTGAGCACCTTGTAGCGCGCCTTGGCGGTACCGGCGTTCAGCACTTCCTGCAACTGATAGGGGTAGGCATCCGCTGCGCCAACACTGGTGCCATAAGTGGAAGACCCGCCGAAACAGGCCACGGTGGACTCCGCTCCCTCCACCGCCTGGGTGAAACGCAGGTGATCGGCCGTATGCCCCGATTTCCGCGGATTCAGCACGAAATGATTCAGCGCGTTTCCGAGCACCACGCTGTTGCCCCCGCCATCCCCCATGGGGTTGGTGCTCTCATCGGCGAGGAAGGCGAACACGGGTTGGTCATAGCGAGCGTACTGGTAAGCCCGGTAACCCAGTTCGAGCAGCAGGAAAAACACGCAGAAGATCAGCAACATGAAGATCAGTTGCCGACGCAACGACAATGGCCGACTCAAGCTAGACACCCCCCTGTGGCCTGACCCGGGCCTGGACCGCTCAACTCAACACCGCCAGTCGTTCGCGGTATTCACGCAGCTGATCGACAGCCGGGTCCGCCTTCATTTGACGTGCCACCAGGCGCAGGGTCACCGGCTTGATGTCGGTCTGCTCGGCGATGGCCTGCAGGTCCTCGTCCTGCTCGCTGGCGGCGCGGAAATCGAAGGCATTGCGTATGCCGAGCTTGCGCAGGTCGGCAATGTCCTGCTTGAAATAGCAGTAGAGGTTGGCCTGGGCGATCCAGTCGATGAGCTGCGTGGGGTTGTAGGGTGTCTTGAGCAGCAGGTCGATGAAGTTGGCGTGCGCCAGGTTCTGCGCGTTGTCGATGGACACCTCGGACAAACGATAGCGGTGGAAGCTGTTGATGCCCTCGATCATGTTCAGTGGCAGCGCATCGGCGGAGGACTCCGCGGAGGGCTTGAAGAAGGTTCGGTCCTGGATGAAGCGCAGGGCCCGTTCCGGCGTCAGCCCGGTGAGAAAGGCCAATACCGGGATGAGGCTCTGCATACCGTTCAGCGCATCCACGCTGCGGATCAGAAAGACCAGGATCAGCGCGACAAGCACGGCGTAGATGATACGAATCGCCGACGAGAAATAAGTACTGGGCGCCAGGTCCCCGGCAATCAGCCGACGGATGATGTTCTGCCCAGACCAGACAAACGCACCGATGAAGGCCATGGTGATGGCCACGAAACCCTGCTGGCGCAGGTACATGGCCTGCGTGTCGTCGGTGATGGGCTGGTCCTGGATGCCCATGAGGAAGATCTCGCGCCCCCCGGGGTTGGTCAGGAGCAACTCGCGATCGAAGAAAAAGGCGATGAAACCCGCCGTGCACAACACCGTCAGGAACGTGGCGGGAAGAAGGTAATCGCGGGGCGAATACTCCTCGCGGACCAGGGACGAGGCCGTGCGACCGGCCTCGCCGCTGATGCCGAGCACCTCGGTGATCTTCTGAAACTGCCGCTCCTTCTTCAGCAGCCGCACGCGCAAAAAGGTGAATGCCGTCGCCGGAATAAGCAACGGAAGCAGGAAGGTAAGCACCCCGCGCAGACCGAGAATGGCCCAGACCCAGCCACCGGATTCCATCGCCCGAACCCTCAGCTGTCGAAGCCGGCCAGCGGATCAGAATCCGCCAGCGTTTCATCACGGGGCGCCACAAACACCTTCTTGGCATTGGATGGATCGGTGGCGGGCTTGCCCGCCAGCTTCAGCGCCTCGTAATAGACCTTGGCCGTGGCGGAGGGGGTCCCGTCCTGCTTGCACATCTTCTGAAACAACCGGTCCGCCTTGTCCTTGTGCTCGTCAGCCTTCAGATGCTCCTGGCGCATGAGCTGGTAAAAGGCATCGTGAACCAGGGAGGCGCGAAGGTTCCTGGGAGTGTCCTTCACCGGGCCCGAGGTCCCATCCCAGGCATAGCCGCTTTTCACCACCAGCTTGCCGTTCTTATCGAGGTCGATGAACTGCGTTTTCACCTTCTTCGCGGGCTTGATGCTGGTGCTGATCGAGTAGTCCTCCGCCAACTGGTACTTGTAGCCCGAGCGGTACTTGATGTGTGTATCCGTCATTTTCCTGTCCTCTGTTGCTCTGCGTGTCCAGGCCCGGGACATCGCCCTGGGGCGTATCCCGGGCCCACACCACAACCCTAAACCAGGCACGCGCACATCACACAGCGAATGTTCATCCCCTCGTCGGCGATCACACCCCGACGGGCAGCCATAGCCACACGATCGCATGAGGGGTACGACGCCCCCCGCGGCCGCCTTTCCAGACGAACGACGCGCTGCGCGCGGGACAGATCGAGATCTGTACTCCGCTTTCTGATCAGGACCCTGCCATAGGGAGGACGATCGCCTATGACACTGTGCCGAACCCGCCTCTCAACGCGGCCACCGCGGCCGCCTCACAAACGGGAGCTATTTCGGCTCCAGGGAATTCACGAACAAAAGACACCGCTCCACCCAGGTCTCCAGGTCCCCTTCGGAGGCAATCCCCTCCGCCGCCACCACCACGAAGCCCTTCATCGCCCGGCCGGTGAAATCCATCTCCCGCGCATGGGGCAGGGCCAGGGCATCGGCATAGGCCTCCGCCCCCACCCGGGCGATCAGGTCCGGTCCCAGCACGCCGCAACACATGTGCCCGGCCA
>JBMYTY010000272.1:0-3307 GCA_049604855.1 Gammaproteobacteria bacterium
TCGCGCAGTTCATGGCCAATCCCGCGCGGGCGTGATGTATGAGCCCTGCGTCTCCACCGCGAGCTTCCAGAACGCGGCCGCCGCATAGATATCGCCCTCCATGGGCAGCAGGATGGTGTTGACCGGCACGGCTTTCGGAAGGTGTTTTGTTGCCTTGCCAAACAATTCCAATCTGTCCTCCGCGGAAATCGTCGTCGCGGTGGGCTTTGAGGTCCCCTGGGTGGGCAGGCCATCGGTAAGAAGAATGATGTTGTCGGGGCGCGGCTTCATCGCCTTGGCGGCCATAAAGGCCTTGTGCAAGCTGGTTCCATCACCGGGCACGAGACCGTAAACCGCCTTCATCACGGCTTCGACATCCGCCTTGCTGCGCGCATCAAGCCAATGCCCCGCGCCCTGGGGGCCCAGTTGGTCGGCCTGGGTATTGAAGGCGACAACCTGGAAACGACTACTCGCGGGCAGATTGGCCACCAACCAATCCACCGTCGCCAGGGTGCGTTGCCATTTTGGCGCGGCCTTCATGCGCGCGGGGCTCATGTTTCGTCGGCGGATCACATTGACGATGGTCTCGTCCAACATACTGGCGGAGCGGTCCAGGAGGATGAGCACCCGTTCGCCCCCGAGTTTCAACCCGGTGAGGTACTGGCGGTCGCCATCACCCTTGAACTCGCGAACCTTGTCGCCCTGATCACGGTCTTCGCGCGCCTCCGCGTTCAGGCGGCGATTGTCCGCGTCCAGGGTTTTCAGATCGGACTTGAGCTTGTTGATGTGCTCCCTGGATGCCAGGGTCTCGCGCTCCATGCGAGCGATCTCGACCTCCAACTCCTTCAGGGTCTGAATCACGCGCTCCGACTCCCCCTCCATGCGCACCCGGTCGGCGCGCGTGGCCTCAAGACTGTTGCGGGCCTGAACCAGATTTTCCCGACCGATCAACACCTCCCGTTCCAGGCGCAGCGCCTCGGCGCGCAGGTCATCGAAGGTTTCGTTTCTCGCATCCACCGTGTCGTGGTTGAGAATCAACACCAGCAAGACCACGGCCCCGAAACCGCAGAACATGATGTCCAGAAAGGACAGGGAGAAGGGACTGACCGGGCGTCTGCGCATGGCGACCTAAGAGCGCTGATTCATCTGACGCGGTGCTCGTGCTAAGCCCGCAACTTCCGGATAAACCACTTATCCACGTAACGTTCGGAATCCAACACCAGGCGCTCCTGCATGAGCTGGAGCTGATGGATGAAGAACATGAGCACGATCGAGATCACCAGGGCGATGAAGGTGGAGTTGAAGGCCACGCCCAGAGACTCGGTCACTCCGGTGATGTCCCCCTCCACCGCCTTGTGCGCCTGTCCCAGCGCATCGCCGATACCGCGCACGGTACCGATGAAACCCACCGAGGGAATGGCCCAGGCGATATAGCGGATGATGGACAGCTCCGACTCCATGCGCCCCGCCTCGGACTCGCAGATATCCCGGCTGGCCGTTGAAACATCCTGAACATTGCGGGTTGCCGCGTAGCGTTCGATGGCAGTGGTCAGCGCCACGGGCAGCAGGAAATCGCGCGCTTGTTCGGGCAACTTGGCGAGCCGATCCGCGAGGGGCCGCATGTCCTCGAGCCCGATGGGCATGCCCTCGGGCAGGCCCAGGAGGTCCTCGCGCAACAGGCGCTGTTGATTCCAGGTATTGAGCCCCTTGTAGGCCAGGATCGCGAGTGCCCAGAGCATCAGGATCAAACAGGCTTCCTGCTCAAAATCCCGCAGCACCACATAGAACGAATCCTCGGTCACCGCATTGGGATCGGCCTGCACCAGCTCCGCCCTGGCCTTCAGATCGGCCTCGGCATTGGGCCGGATCACGGCGACGTACATGCCGTGGATCACGATGAAGGCGATCAGCAGGGCAAAGACCTGATAGAGCAGTTCGGAGGGAAGAGATTTCTTCATGATGACTCAGATATCCGTGGGGAAGGCCACCGCGGAATCCGCGGTCACCGTTTCACTGGGTTTGAAACCCTCTTCGGCTTCAGGGGTGGTTGCATCCGATTGCGCCGAAACGGGCACCATCGTGGTCAGCGACGAGGCCAAGAGCAGAACCAGAACCGTTCCGAGCCAGAACCGACCGCGGCGGCTCATGGCGCACCATGGACGTAGCGGGCGACACGAAAGCCCAGGTCGGCTCGAGGCGACTTGCTGTAGTCCCGATAGGCCATGCGTAGCTCGGAAATACTGCCGTGACGCCAGCTGGAATCGCGCACCACGTGATGCTCTCCACTGGTCGGGCCCATGGGGTCGCTGACCTGTGTCCCGGCCTCCCCCGGGTACACCGCGTAGTAATCGCCGGTCCATTCCGCCACGTTTCCGCCCAGGTCCCGGAAACCGGCGGGATTCGACGCAAAGGAGCCCACCGGGGCACTGGCGCGATAGCCATCGTCATAGCCAGGGACGGTTACCGCGAACACGTCCGCCATCTCACGCCCCGCCCAGTTGCCCGCCTTTGCGGTGGGCGGGAACCCAGCGCCCCAGGGATAACGCGCCTGATCCTTGCGACCGGCGTTGCGCGCGGCGTAGGCCCATTCCGCCTCACTGGGCAGGCGGTAGCCTTCGTTCACCGGTGTCACCAGTTCCAATCGGTCCCCGGCCTCGCGGTAGGCCTTGGGCAAACCGTCCCGATCGCTGAGCCAGTTGCAGTAACGTGCCGCATCCTCCCAACTGACCTGGACCACCGGCTGCTCCGGCTGCCCAAGGCCCAGGTTTTCAGCCATCCCCGACTGGTGAGAGGACTTGAAGGCGCTGAAGCGCTGGTTGGTCACCTCGGTCTCGGCCAGGTAGTAGGGCCGGGTCAGGCGCACCTGGCGCTGACTTTCATTGGCCCGGCGCCCCTGTTCCCGACGCCCCGCCCCCATGGAGAAAGCATCTTCCGGGTTCATCAGGATAAGCAACTGTCCGTCGGCCGTGGTTCGTCGCGGTTTCTCCGCCGCGGACCGGGCGGCCGCAGCCGCCTGTTTGGGCGTCTTGAGCGCGATGTCGTGGCGTTGAGCCGGTCCCTTGCGCGGCGTGACGGTCAACAGTTCCGGCAGATAGCCCTCGCGCCGGATCTCCAACCGATGAGGCTGGCTGGGCAGGCGAAGTCTTCGATTCGCCGCCCCCGAGGGTTTTCCGTCAATCAGCAATTCCGCATCCGTCGGCCGGACGCTGAGAAACACGACACCGTACTCGGGTTTCAGCGACACCCTCAGGTCCTTGCGCTGCTCCGGCTCGACTCGCAGCGTGCGGCTGGCGCGCTCACGACCCGCCTTCACCAACTCGACCCGATG
>JBMYTY010000273.1:0-3296 GCA_049604855.1 Gammaproteobacteria bacterium
CGGCATCGTTGCCGAAGAACGCACGCGAGCCTGCGTCCATCGCCTCTTCGAGCCAGGGATGAAAGGGCGAAGCGTTCCAACCCGACGCAGCCCACTCAGGCTCGAAACGGACCGTAGCCGAATGGGGGGGATTGGCTTCGAGGATCTCTTTCAGGGTTTTCGTGGCGTGTGCCCCATCGACCTCGGGCGGAATACGCAAGGATAGCTTCGCCGCTGTGCGTGGCCGCAGGACGTTGCCCGCATTGTCCAGGGACGGAAGGCCACCCGCGCCCGTGATTTCCAACGAAGGGCGCCAGGTCCTGTTCAGCAGGGCGTCTACGCCATGTTGTGTCATCGCCTGGCATTGGTCGGCGAAGGGGTAGCGTGCGGTCGCCGAATCGCCGAGAACGTCGGCGGCACGGTGTGCCTGCCTGAGCCGGTCCTGGGGAATGGCGGAATGAAACTCCGGAGGGATGATCCAACCGTTGTGGACGTCCTCGATGCGGTCCAGCAGTTGGCGCAGAACCCGGAAACTGGAGGGCACGACGCCTGAGGCATCACCGGAGTGGACGCCTTCGCGCAGGACTTCGACCGTGAGGTCCCCGCCCACCAGGCCGCGCAGTGACGTGGTGCACCACATCTGCTCGTAGTTTCCCGCACCGGAATCGAGGCAGATCACCAGATCCGGTTCACCGATCCGGTCCTTGAGATGCTCCATGTAGGCGGGCAGGTCCGGGCTTCCGGACTCTTCGCTGGATTCGATGAGGATGGTGCATGGCGCATGGTCGATACCCTGCTCATGTAACACCCGAAAGGCCGTGAGACTGGCGAACAGGGCGTATCCGTCGTCCGCACCGCCGCGTCCGTAGAGTCTTTCATCGCGCAGAACCGGGTTCCACGGTCCCAATCCGTCGTGCCAGCCCTCGGTTTCCGGCTGTTTGTCCAGGTGTCCGTAAAGAAGGCCTTTTCCGCTGCCGGTCCCGGGAATGTCGATAACAATCACAGGCGTGCGCCCCGGCAGGCACACGACGTCAAGGTTCATGCCGGGAACGCCATGGGTGCGCGCCCAGTCCGCCAGCAGCTTCACCGCGTGATCCATATGTCCCAGGCTGGCCCACTCGGGTTCGAATAAGGGCGACTTGTTGGGTATGCGGATGTATTCGACCAGTGTGGGCACGATGCTGGTGTCCCAGAGATGGTCGATGTGTGTTTGGGCCTTTGTATTGTCCATGGACGCTCGGTCAGCGGAGTCGGTTTAGCAATTGTGAGTGCCTCGCGCCACGATGCCAATGGCCTGGGCGGGAAGCAGGACCGCCCCCATGTCGCGAGTTTTCTGAACAGGTGTTTCCCGTGGGACGGGGAATCACCGGGCCCGCGGCGGTGGCGACCAAGCCACCAGCCCGTGGCGGTCAGGATTGGGCCTAAGCGCCTGCCGTTTTGGGTATGCTTCGCCCCCTGTCGCTATCGGATACGCACCATGGGGGTGCGGTTGATCCCTGGCGGTGTACGCGAGAAAGATATGTTCCTTGATCAATTTCACACCATCGACGAGGACCGGGTACTGGTCAGCGCGGATCAGGCCAGCGCATTCGCCAAGCTGGTGGCGGGTGATTTCAATCCGATCCACGACGCGGATTCAAAACGTTTCTGTGTGCCGGGCGATCTTCTGTTCTCCCTGGTTCTGGCCCATTACGGGGTCAGTCCGCGCATGTGTTTCATCTTCGCGGGAATGGTGGGGCGGGACGTGCCCCTGGTGTTCGCGCCCACGGATGCCGCGATATTCGAGATCCAGGACGAGAAGGAGCGTACCTACCTCAAGGTGGAACGCGAGGGAGTAGCCGATCGGGAGGAGCGCCGGGTCGAGGAATTGGCCCGTGCCTACGTGCAATTCTCTGGCGGGACCTTTCCGCATCTGTTGGTTCCGCTGATGGCCGATGCGCAAGTGATGATCAACCCGGAACGCCCGCTGGTGATCTACGAGCGCATGGCCGTGGAGATCGAGCGTACTGATTTCGGATCGCCTGAGCTCCGTTTCGCCGGGGGCGAGCTCGAAGCCAAGGGCAAGCGCGGTGAGGTCAGCCTGGAATTTGAGCTGACGGACGCGGACGGCGTTTTCGGGCGGGGTGTCAAACGTATGCTGCTCAGCGGCCTTCGCCCTTACGAACAGGCAGCCATGGACAGCGTTGTGGAGGCCTACGAAGGCTGGCGGGCTGACTACCTGGCGGCCCACGCCCCGGACTGAGCGGGGGCCACCGCCCCGGTCTTTACGCGGGCGACGGCATTTCGGAACCCGATCAGGCGGCTTGACTCTGCGACTGATCCTGATCCTTCAGGAAGTAGGCCTCGACCACGCTTTCGTGGATCTGCATGAGATTCAGCTGTAGCTCGTCGATGGCGTCGTGCAGCGATGGGTCATCGTGGCGCTCCGGTGTGACGGTCTCCAGGGTCGCGACCAAGCCACGCAGGGCGGTTTCCACGCCTTCGTGATGAGGTAGCTTTTTGATTTCCTCGCAGAGCTGACCGTGGCAGTAGCGCACGGCGCGCGGGAAGTCCTCGTGGTGGAGAAGGAAAGCCAGGACGGGACCGCGCTGGATGCGCACCTGCATGGCACGCCGGTACATCTGGTAACCGGTGAGTGACTTGAGCACGGCCATCCAACGCAGGTCTTCGATGGAGCGCGAGTCTTCATCGGTCCCGTGCAGAATGGTGGCCGCCTGCACATCGATCATGCGGGTGGTCATATCCGCCCGCTCGAGCTTTCGGCCGATATTGAAGAAGCTGTAGGCGGCATCGTGATTCATGCAGCCCGCGAGGATTCCCGTCAGGGTCTGGATGCCTTCGATGATGCCGTGCAGGAACTCGAAACGACCGTGCTTGGTCAGGCCCTGCTGAAGACCATCGCTGACCTGATGATAGAGCTCGTTGAGTTGTTCCCAGGCCTCTCGCGGGATGATGTCCCGTATGGTCCGGGCGTTTTCGCGCGCGAAGGCCAGACTCGACAGGGTGGAGCCCGAGTTATCCCGGTCTCCGATGATGAATTGCACCACGCGTCGCTCGGTGTACTCGTCCCAACGTTCCTCAAAAGCCTGTTCTCCTCCGAGAATGACCACCAGGGGGCGCCAGCCCGGCGTGACCCCCTTGGGCAGGTCCATGAGCAGATTGGTGGACACCTGAACCAGGCGCGCCGTGTTCTCCGCGCGCTCGATATAGCGCCCCATCCAGTAAATCGTTTCAGCAACCCGCGACAACATGATTCAGTACCTCTACCGCACGGGGATGATCGTTCGCGATGATGTTTCGGACGGTGCTCCGTCCTG
>JBMYTY010000274.1:0-3290 GCA_049604855.1 Gammaproteobacteria bacterium
TCAAGATCGATGCGGACGGCCTGCCCACCGCCCGGATCGGCACCAGCAAGGACCTCAAGGTGGGCGAGTGGGTGTTGGCCATCGGCTCGCCCTTCGGTTTCGATTACACGGTGACCGCCGGCATCATCAGCGCGCTGGGGCGCAGTCTGCCCAGCGAAAACTATGTCCCCTTCATACAGACCGATGTCGCCATCAACCCGGGCAACTCCGGCGGTCCCTTGTTCAATCTGAAGGGCGAGGTCATCGGCATCAACTCGCAGATCTACAGTCGCACCGGCGGCTTCATGGGCCTGTCCTTCGCCATCCCCATCGACGTGGCCATGGATGCGGTCAACCAGCTGAGGGACAAGGGTCGGGTGAGCCGGGGCTGGTTGGGTGTGCTGATTCAGGACGTTGACCGCGACCTGGCGGAGTCCTTCGGCATGAGCAAGCCGTCCGGTGCCCTGGTCGCCCAGGTCCTCGATGGCGGGCCCGCCGCCCGGGCCGGTGTGGAGGTGGGCGACGTGATCCTGGAATTCGATGGCACGCCGGTGACCAACTCCGCCGCGTTGCCCCCGATCGTGGGGCGGACCGAGGTTGGCAAGGCCGTCCAGGTCAAGGTCTTGCGTCGGGGGCGGGAGGAGGTCCTGAGCATCGCCATCGGTGAATTACCCGAGGAAGGGACGCAGGCGGGGGCCAGCGGTCAGCCCATAGGCGTTGAGTCCGCGCGGCTCGGACTGGCGGTGAGCGACCTGTCCAAGGATCGCCGCGAGGCCACGGGCATAGGGCAGGGCGGCGTCGTGGTGACCGAGGTCAAGGGTGGTCCGGCGGCTAGGGCGGGGTTGCAACGCGGTGATGTCATCGTGCTGTTCGACAACGCGGAGATCGAGGGTGCGGTGCATTTCCGCCAGTTGCTGAGGGACCTGCCCGAGGAGCGCAAAACGGTCGCCATTCTGGTCCATCGGGACGGCGGTCCGCTGTTCGTGCCGCTGCGCCTGAAAGACTGACTCCTACTCCCTGGCGCACCGTCGGGCCGGATCTGATCGGATCGGTCTGTCCCTGAGCGCTTGCCAATCGACCTTCAACATGGCGCAATCCGCCCCCGCCCAACTCATCGTCCATGGTCGACCGGAGTGTCACCTGTGCGACGACATGCTTACGGCCCTCGCGCACTGGCAGTCGGAGTTGGGGTTTGAGACCCATTTCGTCGATATCGACCGCGACCGGGCGCTCGCCGAACGCTACGGTTCGCTGATCCCCGTGCTGACTGGCGATGACGGTACCGAGATCTGCCACTATTGGTTGGATCTGGTGGCGCTCAGACAATATTTGACGGCCCGGGCCGCCGACATCAATGACCCTGATTTCAAGGGCCCCGAAATCAAAGGCAAAGACGCCTGACCGCCGCCGTTTTCCCGCTGGCGCGGTTCATCCGATCCTGAGCGTGGGTGCTCATGGGCTGAACATTTCGCGTTTTGACTAGCTGAGACTTCCCTTTGGACCTCGATCACATCCGCAACTTTTCGATCATCGCTCATATCGACCATGGCAAGTCGACCCTGGCGGATCGCTTCATCCAGGTCTGTGGAGGCCTGAGCGACCGCGAAATGGCGGAGCAGGTGCTCGATTCCATGGACCTCGAACGCGAACGCGGCATCACCATCAAGGCGCAGAGTGTCACCCTGCATTACAACGCCCGAAACGGTGAGACCTACCAGCTCAACTTCATCGATACGCCGGGACACGTGGACTTCTCCTACGAGGTGTCGCGCTCCCTGGCGGCCTGCGAGGGGGCCCTGCTCGTGGTGGATGCGGCCCAGGGCGTTGAGGCCCAGTCAGTGGCGAACTGTTACACCGCGATCGAGCAGGACCTTGAAGTCATCCCGGTCCTCAACAAGATCGACCTGCCCGCGGCCGATCCGGAGCGGGTGATCACCGAGATCGAGGAGATCATCGGCCTGGAGGCCGAGGAGGCCGTGCGCTGTTCCGCGAAGACCGGCATCGGCATCGAGGATGTGCTCGAGGACCTGGTCACGCGCGTGCCCCCGCCGGTGGGTGATCGCGAGGCCCCGCTCAAGGCCCTGATCATCGACTCCTGGTTCGACCCCTACGTGGGCGTGGTCTCCCTGGTTCGGGTGCTGGAAGGGCGCATCGGCAAGCGTACGCGCATGAAGGTGATGTCCACCGGCGGTGAGTTCCCCGTCGATGAGGTCGGTGCCTTCACACCCAAGCGCACCGCCAAACCGGCTCTGGAGGCCGGCGAGGTGGGTTACATCATCGCCGGTATCAAGGAGATCGATGGCGCCCCGGTGGGCGACACCATCACCGACGCCCAGAAACCCACGGACCAGGCCCTGGAGGGCTTCAAAAGGGTACAGCCGCGCGTGTTCGCCGGCCTGTTCCCGGTGTCCTCCGACGATTTCGAGGACCTGCGCGAGGCCCTGCGCAAGCTGCGCCTGAACGATGCCGCCCTGAACTTCGAGCCGGAGAACTCCCAGGCCCTGGGATTCGGCTTCCGTTGCGGCTTTCTCGGCATGTTGCACATGGAGATCGTGCAGGAGCGCCTGGAGCGGGAGTACGACCTGGACCTGATCACCACCGCGCCCACGGTGATCTACGAGGTGGCGAAAACCGACGGCACGGTGGTCAACATCGACAACCCCGCCGAACTGCCGCCCCAGAACGTCATCGAGGAGATCCGCGAGCCCATTATCACGGCGCATATCCTTCTGCCCCAGGATTACGTCGGCAACGTGATCGCCCTTTGCATCGAGAAGCGCGGCGTGCAGAAGGGCCTGCAGTACATGGGCAACCAGGTGCAGCTCACCTATGAATTGCCGCTCTCCGAGGTGGTGCTGGACTTCTTTGACCGCCTGAAGTCGGTCAGCCGCGGCTACGCCTCCTTCGACTACGAATTCACCCGTTTCCAGGCCGCCAACCTGGTCAAGCTGGACATCCTCATCAATGCCGAGATCGTCGACGCCCTGGCCATCATCGTGCATCGGGAAAACGCCGATTACCGCGGGCGTGACCTCACCGCGCGCATGAAGGAGCTGATCCCCCGGCAGATGTTCGAGGTGGCCATCCAGGCGGCCATCGGCGGCAAGATCCTCGCCCGCACCAACGTCAAGGCCCTGCGCAAGAACGTCACCGCCAAGTGTTACGGCGGCGATGCGACCCGCAAGCGCAAGCTGCTCGAAAAGCAGAAGGCCGGTAAGAAGCGTATGCGCGCCTTTGGTTCGGTCCAAATCCCGCAGGAGGCCTTCGTCTCAGTGTTGCGCACCGACAACGATTGAGCTCGACCGCCTCCG
>JBMYTY010000275.1:0-3245 GCA_049604855.1 Gammaproteobacteria bacterium
CTCCAAGGTTATAAATTGCATTGATATCCCCAGCGTCACCAGCACGTGTGAGGTACGTTCGCCCACGTTTAACGTCTACCTCGCCGCCTCTGCCCGCGATCAACATCGCGGTGTCCTGGCGGCAGGCCCTGGCCCTGGGGGCGGCGCTCGGCTTGTTGGCCGTGATGACCCGCCAGGAGTTGGTGCTGGTGATCATGGGGGGGGTGTTCGTCATCGAGACCGTGTCCGTGATCCTGCAGGTGGCGAGCTTCAAGCTCACTGGGCGGCGGATATTCCGCATGGCGCCCCTGCACCACCATTTCGAACTGAAGGGCTGGCCGGAACCGCGCGTGATCGTGCGCTTCTGGATCATCACCGTCATTCTGGTCCTTGCGGGCCTCTCTACATTGAAGTTGCGCTGATATGGAAGCGGCGAACGGCATGAACACCCCTGAACTGGAGCTGCACCCCGGCCTGCGCCGCCGCACCCTCGTCGTCGGACTGGGCCGAACGGGGCTGTCCGTCGTGCGCTTCCTCGCCACTCGCGGAGTCGAAGTGGCGGTCACCGATACCCGCCTGTCGCCACCCGGTCATGACGAACTGGTCGAAGAACTGCCCGATGTGGCGATGTTCCTCGGCGGGTTTGATCCCTCGGCCTTCGATAGTGCGGGTCAGATCGTCCTGAGCCCCGGCATCTCGCTTGCCGAGCCTCTGATCGTCGCCGCACTGGAGAGGGGCATCCCGGTGTTCGGTGACATCGAAATCTTTGCCCTGCACGCGCATGCCCCGGTGGTGGGTATTACCGGTTCAAACGGGAAAAGCACCGTCACCACGCTGCTGGGTGATGCCGCACGGGAGGCCGGTTGGAAAGTGGGTGTCGGGGGGAACATCGGAACCCCCGCCCTGGATCTGCTCCATGAGCCGGGTATCGACCTTTATGTCCTGGAGTTGTCCAGCTTCCAGCTCGAGACGACCCACTCGCTGCGCTGCGCGGCGGCCACGGTCCTCAATGTCCAGGAGGATCATATGGATCGGTACGACGGATTTGAGCATTACGCCCAAACCAAGGCACGGGTGCTTCGCGATGCTGAATTCGTGGTCCTCAACCATGACGATGCCGTCGTCCGGGAGATGGGGCGCGACGCATCTCCCGTGTCGGAACGGGTGAGCTTTTCCATCGAGGAGCGTGGCGCGGCCTATCGCCTGGCCGCTGGCCCGGATGGCGCATGGCTTTGCGCGCGCGGTGAATCCGTATTGCCCGTGGAACGTATGCGGCTGAAGGGGCGCCACAATCAGGCCAATGCCCTGGCCGCCCTGGCCCTGGCCGATGCCGTTGGGCTTCCGCGAGAGGCCGTGGCGACTGCTCTGGCCCGGTTTACCGGGCTGCGCCATCGCACCCAATGGCTGGGTGAATGGGAGGGGGTAACCTGGATCAACGATTCCAAGGGGACCAACGTGGGGGCGACGCGCGCCGCGCTGCTCGGCTTGCCCGGAAAACAGGTCCTCATCGCCGGTGGTGATGGCAAGGGCGCCGATTTCACGCCCCTGCGCTCGGCGTTGGCGGAAAAGGGCCGGGCGTTGGTCTTGTTTGGTCGCGATGGTCCGCTCATTGCCGCCGCCGTCGGCGATGTCGTTCCCGTCGAAAAGGCCCACAGCCTTGAGCACGCCATAGAGCTCGCGGCACGCTTGGCCGTGCCTGGGGATACGGTCCTGTTTTCACCGGCCTGTGCCAGCTTTGACATGTACCGGAACTTCGAGGCGCGCGGAGATGCGTTCATCGAAGCGGTGGGGGCGCGCTTCCCATGAGCATCGCCAGCACCCCCTTGCCACCCCATGCCCTGGAACAGCGCCTGCCCCTGGATGTTCCCCTGCTGGCCGCCCTGGTGTCCTTGCTGGGACTGGGACTGACCCTGGTCGGGTCCGCCTCGTTCAGTATTTCCGAGCAGGCTTACGGTTCACCGTTCCACTACCTGATCAGACAGAGTCTGTACGTCGGCGCCGGCTTGCTGCTGATGCTCGCGGTGGCGCGCACGCAAACCCGGTTCATCGAACGCTCGGGGCCATGGTTGCTGCTTGTCACTCTGATCATGCTGATCGTCGTACTGATCCCGGGACTCGGGCGTTCGGTGAACGGCGGTACCCGTTGGATTCCCCTTGGCGTCGTGAATATCCAGGTGGCAGAACTGGCCAAGTTGTTCGTGGTGATCTACCTCGCCGGGTACCTGGTTCGCCAGGGAGCGGTCGTCAGGAGCCACGTTTCCGGCTTCCTGAAGCCGATGGTGCTCGTTCTGCTCATCTCCGTGCTACTGCTGCTCCAACCGGATTTCAGCGCCTCGGCGGTGCTGTTGACCACCGTGCTCGGCATGATGTTTCTCGGTGGCGTGAAACTTTGGCAGTTCGGCATTCTGTTCTCCGTATGTGCCGCGGCCATGTCCGCGCTCGCCATCGCCGAACCCTATCGATTGCGGCGCATCATGGGCTTCATGGATCCCTGGGCCGACCCCTTCGATTCAGGCTTCCAGTTGACCCAGGCCCTGATCGCGATCGGTCGGGGTGAATGGTTCGGCGTTGGCCTGGGCGAGAGCGTGCAGAAATTGTTCTATCTCCCCGAGGCCCATACCGATTTCCTGTTCGCCGTATTGGCCGAGGAAACCGGTCTGGTCGGCAGTGTCCTGGTGATGGGCCTGTACGCCCTGTTGATCTGGCGCATCTTCGCGGTCGCCGTCGCGGCCGAGGGATTGGGACGCATGTTCAATGCCTACGCCTGTTGGGGCATCGGTTCGTGGATCGCCTTGCAGGTATTCATCAACCTGGGCGTGAACATGGGCCTGCTGCCCACCAAGGGCCTGACCCTGCCGCTCATGAGCTACGGCGGGTCATCCATGTTGGTGACCTGCATGGCGCTGGGTGTCGTGTTGCGTATCGATTACGAGAATCACCGCGTGCGTCGCAAGCCCCGGGGGGCAGGCGCGGCCTCCCCCATGGGTGCATCCCAATCCGTTCCGCGCAGAAGTGAGCCCTTGGATGAAGGCAGCGCCGGGGGGTATGCGTCATGAGCATCCTGTCCGATTTCAGGGTCGTGGTGATGGCGGGTGGAACCGGTGGCCATGTTTACCCGGCCCTATCCGCGGCCCGCTTGATGCGTGAGCTGGGCGCCGAGGACATCCAGCTCACCCCGTGGGGCGCCGAGGGAGCCTACCAGCGGTTTGCCTGCTGTGCGCCGGTGCCGGGCGAGTCGGGATTTGTCCGCCACTTCGACGCGATCG
>JBMYTY010000276.1:0-3244 GCA_049604855.1 Gammaproteobacteria bacterium
GCAGCAGCAATGTTCCAGTTTTCCGTCGGAGCCCAGGAGGATGACAGGGTCAGCGCCTGGGTGGTGAAGCCCTCGCCGAGGTTGAATACGCCGGACCCGTAGCCCCCGAAAAGGCCTGCTTCCTCGGTGAGGTGGGCATAGGCCAGACCCAGTTTCCAGTCCTCACCGGGCGCGAACGACATCTTCAGGTAGGGGGCATGGGCCTGGTAGCGGGTGTCTTCCAGTTCGGTGGGTTCTGAACGTGCAAATCCCGCGGTGACCGACCAATCCCCCAAGCCGAGCTGAAGACCGGTATCCATGCTGGTGCCCTGGCTTCTCGCCAGACCGAGCAAAGGTTGCGTCAGCCGGGACGCATCCCCGAAAAGGGGGGAACGCATCTGGTCAAGGTCGTCCATGAGCACACCCTGGGGCGCCCCGGAACCCGCGAACGCCAGCCAGTGGCCGGCGTCGGCGCCGCCAATATCCAGGGAGCCGCGCAGGTCCATGCGCCAGAAGTCCAGGTTGCCGCCCATGCGGTCTTTTTCCCGGTATGAGATGAACGAGTGCTCAATTTGCCCGGGTTCGTTGTGGCCGTCCGACAGCTGTTCCGTTCCATGAAAGCTGAAGCCGGCCGTGAGTTGGCTCGTGAGAGGGAAATCGAAAGACCCACCGACCGCGTCCAGGGCAGGGTTGACGCCGCTGGAGAGTGCCTGGGTCATGTGGGTCGCGAGCGAATCGTCAGTGCTGAAATCGAAGGTTTCGGCATCCACCGTGAAATCCCGCTCGTACTCGTCAAAGATGGACAGCGATGAAATGGTCTGACCCCATCCGACCATGCGGAACAAGGGTCCTGTCCCCGAGATGGTCGATGCGGCGGTTGGATAGAACTTCCAATCCGAGCTTCCCAGCAGTGTCATGCCCACCGGTGAGATCGCCCGGCGGACATTGACACTGCCCCATCCGTAGACGGGATCGACACCGGGGGCGCCCAGATCATTGGCCGTCCGGAACAGTATGTTCGCGGTGTGAGCGGGACGACGCTTGAGGAATGGCCAGCGCGCCTGCAGCAGGGCCGCCGCACCGGTCACGTGCGCGGTGGAAAACGAGGTGCCATTCCCGCGCGTGTAGCCCCTACCCGCACGGGTGGTGCGAATCCGCTCACCGGGAGCGGTCAGGAAGAAATACTTGTATTTGTCGCCTTCCCTGCAGGTCCAGGAACCTGCGTGCCCCGGGTTGTTGTAGGTCGCGAAACAGCCTTCGCCCGGGCGGTTGGAGAATGATGAAATCTGGTTGGTGCGCCCGATGCTACCCACAAGGATGAGATTCCTCAGTTGGTCCTGGGCACGTCCGGGGGCAATGGTCGACCGGAGGTTGCGGCCATCGTTTCCCGCCGCCTTGACTACGAGTATGCGGTTGCTTTGCCGCCGGATGCCGAGGAACTCATCCAGACCCAGGGTCCGGCCTCCCGACATCCCCCAACTGAGGTTGGCAATCGATGCGCGAACCGAGCGCGCCGCATTGAGCGCGCGTCGTGTCGTCAGGCGGTTGGAGGCCCAATAACCGTTGTACGGGGAAAGTACGGATACATCGTAAAGCTGGGCGGAGCGCGCGATCCCGGTGCCGCGTTTGCCTCCAATAATCCCCGCGACCATGGTGCCGTGGGAACTGATCACCCGGTTATTGAGTCGATGCAGGCGTTGGTAGCGTGCCATGGGGCGGCTGCCCCGGCGCAGGTCACTGTGGTTGATGTCTATGGGTGTGTCGAGGATGGCGATACGTACGTTCCGCCCCAGGCGTCCGCGTCGCTGGGTGCGCCAATCGGCGCCCATCTGGTTCAGGTTGTTCTGAACCGCATGAGCCGTGGCGAACGGAGTCAGTCCGGCCGCGAGTGGGAGGAGGGCGCTGAGTCCCGCGCTGGCCGCGAGGAATAGAGGGCGGAGGTGGCGTTGGTACACGGAGGACAAAAACTCCTGATGACGCTGTGTGTCTGGCAAAGTCGAGTGTCACGTGATCGTGGTTCAGGTGTGGAATCCAGCCCCGGTTGAATAGTGCTGGACAGGGGCCACGTTTTACGGACATCAGTCGGTTGATCGCCGAGGTCGCGCAATGGTTCCCTGCGATTCCGGATGCTGTCCGATGCGGCGGGACGCTCCCTGTTCCCGATACTATATTAAGGCTTCACTTTTTCGATCAAATCCGTAGAATGCCCGCCTTTCCTGCGCGGGGTGCCCGCTCAGGACAAGCGAAATCACAGGTTTTCACAGCTATGGTCACCATTCGCCTTTCCCGCACTGGCGCCAAGAAAAAGCCCTTCTATCACGTCGTGGTCACGGACAGCCGCAACAAGCGCGACGGTCGTTACATCGAGCGCGTCGGCTACTTCAATCCCGTGGCGCAGGGTCAGGCCATCCGTCTGAACCTGGAGATGGATCGCATCGAACACTGGAAAGGTGTGGGCGCGAAGATGAGCGACCGTGTGGCCAAGCTGGTCGAAGAGCACACCAAGGCCCAGGCCGAGGCTGCCTGATCCGGTTGTTGACGGCAGCCCGTTTGCGGATGCCCACGGACCGGTCGCGACGCCCCGGGCGTAGCGACTCCGAGCGCATACCCCGGCCGATATCCGGGCCCCGGTAAGCGCAATGAGTCCGAAGACCGATGCAATGATACCGATGGGCCGCGTAAGCGGCCTGTTCGGTGTGAGGGGACAGGTCAAAGTGTTCTCGCACACCGATCCCAGGGACAACATCCTCCGGTACACCCCCTGGTATCTGCGCCCCGAGGGCGCGGGTGAAAGTGACTGGAGGCCCGTGGAACATCATGGTGGCAAGCGTCAGGGTAAGACGATCGTCGCCGGGATAACGGGGATCGAGGACCGGGATGCGGCGGCCGAGCTGATCGGCTCCGATATCGCGGTGGCGCGCAGTCAGCTGCCGCCTCCGGGGCCCGGAGAATATTATTGGATCGACTTGGAAGGGATGCGGGTCGAGACAACGACCGGTGTGGAACTCGGGGTGATCAGTCACTTGTTCGAAACCGGGGCGAACGACGTGATTGTCGTGAAAGGAGATCGGGAGCGCCTTGTCCCGTTTATTGAGCCGGATGTGGTCAAGTCCGTCGACTTCGACCTCGGCCTGATGAGCGTGGACTGGGATCCGGATTTCTGAAGACGTCACTCACAAACCCAGCGGGAGGATAGAGGCGTCGCCATGCGAATTCACGTGGTTACCCTTTTCCCCGAACTGGTCGAATCGGTGGTGCAGGTGGG
>JBMYTY010000277.1:0-3240 GCA_049604855.1 Gammaproteobacteria bacterium
ATTCGCCCTGTGCGGCCGCGTCACTGTCGATGAGTATGCGCTGGACTCGCGTGACCACGTGCACCACATCGTCACGCCGGGTCGCGAGGTAGGGGTCTTCCATCTCGTCGAACACCGAACAGAGATCGTCGCATTGCTGTTTGAGGGCCCACTCCGCGTTACAGCCTCGTACACGGATGATTTCCGTCGGAATCTGACTGAGGGCGGAATCGGCCAACATGAGCAGGTGGGCGTCGATGAAATCCGCGATGTCGACGCGCGTTCCACCCGGTATACGTTCGCGGACGGTTTGAAGTTGAGCGCGGGCCAGTTCCAGGGAGGCCTGAAAGCGTCTGACTTCGGCATCCCGGGCTTCCGGGGGGAGGTAGTATTCCGGAACCTCCGGAATCTCCCGGTTGAGGATGTGAGCGGCACCAATGGCAATGCCGTCACCGATGCCGATTCCAGCGAGAGCCAGTGCCATGGCAATTCAGATTGTGGCCGCGGCGGAGGGGGGCATGATCCTATTCCGGCTCTCCGAAACGCTCGCCGATCAGCTTGATCAGGGCGTCGCGGGCTTCTTCTTCGTCCGGGCCGTTCGATTTCAGGGTCAATTGGGTGCCTTTGGATGCCGCAAGCATCATGACACCCATGATGGATTTTCCGTTGACTTCGCGGCCGTCTGAACCGATCAGAATTTCGCTCGAATAAGCCGAGGCGGTGTTGACGAACTTGGCGGCTGCCCGGGCATGTAGGCCAAGGCGGTTGACTATGGTGACTTGTGTTTCAAGCATGGGGTCCGGCGCTAGTCAGGGGCATGAATGGTGATGCCTTGTCGGGCACCCTCGGCGGCCTTGGTGGCGAGTTCAGCCAACGGCAGTGTGTGGTAGTTGCAGACTTTCAGCAGCATGGTCAGGTTGACGCCACTGACCAGATAAGCGCCGTGCACTTCGACAAGGGAACGAGCCTGATTGCAGGGGGTTGCACCAAAAGCGTCGCAGAGGATGAGTAACCCGTCACCACTGTCGAGCCGGGGCACCAAGGTGGCGATGCGTTTCTTCAGGGTATCGAGTTTGATGTCAGTGGTGACTTCGATGGCCGCCGCGGTCAGGGGCAGTGATCCCCCGAGTGTCGTGCGCACCGTTTCCAGCAGCTCCGTGCCGATCCGGTTATGCGTCACGATCAGAAGGCCAACACTCATGACAGCTCCCGGTGACGCAACAGAACGTTGGGGAACTGTTCAGCCAGGCTTTCGTGAAGGCGTTCCGTCAGGTACACCGAGCGATGTTGGCCTCCGGTGCAGCCAATGGAAAACGTCAGATAACTCCGGTTGTCGGCCTGAAAGGAGGGTATCCAGGTTCGGATGAAGCCCTCCAGATGGGTGAACATGTCATGGACGGATTCATGGCCCGCGAGAAACTCGGCTACCGGATGGTCGCGCCCGGTCAAGGGGCGAAGTTGCGGATCCCAGTGTGGGTTGGGCAGACAGCGCACGTCGAAGACAAAGTCGGTGTCGGGGGGAACCCCGTGCTTGAACCCGAAGGATTGCAGCAAGACGGAGAGCGTCCGGGGTTGCCTGCCGTGCACCCGGTTTCGGATCAATTCCCGCAGTTGGTGTACGTGGGTGTGGGTGGTGTCAATGATCAGGTCGGATCGGCTGGCGATACCCTCCAACAGTTGCGCTTCCCTGTTGATGGCCTCGGCCAGGGGCGTGTCGTCTCCGCTCAACGGGTGTTTGCGGCGAGATTCGCTGTAACGCGCGAGCAGTGCATCGGCGTCTGAGCGCAGAAACAGAATCTCGCACTCGATTCCCTGATGCGCCAGTTCCTCCATGATGCGCGGGAATGCATGCAGACCCGCGGCGTTGTTGCGCGCATCAACGCTGACGGCTACCGGCCGACCCGCGGCGAGATTGCCTTCGAGCAGTGGGGGCAGCGATGGAAGCAGCCCCAGGGGGAGGTTATCGACGCAGTAGTAGTCGAGGTCCTCCAGGGTATGCAGGGCGATACTCTTGCCCGACCCGGACAGTCCGCTGATGACGGTCAGTTTCATGGTTTCGAATGCTGGTTCCGGTGCTGATATCAGACCTGCTTGCGCGCCATGGCCGCGGATTGGACCCGGGTGAACACTTCACTGGCGTCATGTCCGCGCGCGATCAGGTGCTGGTTGCGCACGGCAGTCTCCAACAAAACAGCCAGATCACGCCCTGGTGCAACCGGCAGTGTCACTTTGGGTACGTCCACCTCCAGAATGGTGTCCGTGCTGCGGCTGCCACGCAAGCGGTCGATGGCATGAATCTGCTCCACGCTCATGCGTTGGAGATGCACGATCAGGCGCAGATTCTGTCGCGGCTTGATCGCGGTATCACCATACATCGCGCTGATATCCAGTACCCCGAGGCCCCGTACCTCCAGGAAGCCACGGATCGTTTCGGGGCAGGTTCCGGTGACAGTGTCGGGGGCGGTCCGCCGGAATTCAGGGGCGTCGTCGGCGATCAATCGATGGCCGCGACTGATCAACTCAAGGGCGAGTTCACTTTTTCCCACACCGGGGTCGCCGGTCACCAGTACACCCATGCCGAAGACGTCAAGCAGGACGCCGTGAAGAATCAGCGGAATAGTCAGATGACCATCAACGAAGTATTGCACCTCGCGGACCAACTCATGGCTCGGAGTCGGGCTGGTCCAGATCGGGAAATCATGCGCGTCGGCCGGGCCGCGTAGATACCCGGGAAGCTCCAGCCCATCGGCCAATACCAGGATGTTCCGGGCCTGGGCAATCATGTCCGCGACGAGGCGGTCGCGTTCGCCCGTTTCCAGCCGGGAGATGAAATCGAGTTCCTGGTGCCCGAGGATGGTGATCCTGTGGGCGCGGAGCGGATTCAGATGGCCGACCATGGCGCGACCAATCGGGTTGTCGCTGTTGCAGATCTCCCGTTTTCGCCCCCCCTTGCCGGCCTCCCAATGCCAGCGCAGCGTGTCGCGCAGGCGCCGGTACAGGTGATCAGCCGAGGTGGGGCCGGGTGTCATGATTCCGCCGCGGTCCAGTGCTCGAAGGCGCTGATGGCATCCTCGGCGGCGTCGCAGTTCATCAGTTTTCGCCTGAAATCCTCGTCGCTGAACATGCGGGCCAGGTTGGCGAGGATTTGCAGGTGTTCATCGGTGGACTCCTCCGGAATAACCAGCGCGAAGAGCATTCGAACCGGTTCGCCGTCCAGGGCGTCGAAATCGACGCCATCGCTCAGGGTGAGGAATGCGGCCA
>JBMYTY010000278.1:0-3236 GCA_049604855.1 Gammaproteobacteria bacterium
GGGCCTCCCTGCGCGGGGCGGGCATCTACTACGCCACGGCCCTGGTCACCATCTCGCCCTGGCTGGTCATAGCGGTACTGGATGCCGGAACCCTTCAATCGGTCATGGGCCGGGCCATCCCGGCGGCCCTGGGCCTGAACGACCTGTACTCGGATTTCTACAAGGAGGGAGTCCTGCCCTCCACGGAGCAATCCGGACCCGGCCTATGGGCGGTGCTGAGCGGGCGCATCCAGGAGATCTTTCCCTACGCGATCCTGGTCCTGGCTTCGTGGCTATGGATGGCGGGGCGCCATGCACGCCTACGGCAACCGGCTGACGGTTTCACGCTTGCGCTGCTGCTGCTGTTCGCACCCTTCCTGTTCTACCTGACGAAGAGCGATCTGCGCCCCACCCAGGCACTCACCTTCTACCACTTCGGGGCCCTGGTGCTGGCGGTGATGGTGGTGGACGCAGGCCGCCTGATCACCCGCTATCGGAACATCGCATCAATCATATCGGCGGCCCTGGTCATCGGCGTCGCCTACTACGCGATCGGGTCGATCGAGACTCCGACCTGGGCGCGCCCCCTGGAGATCTACGAAACCCTGGCCCTGGGTCTGATCACGGTGATTGCCGCACCCACGGCATGGGCCGTGGCCCAACTGATCAACCGGGGGGTTCGCCCCATGGTCCTGGTGAGCAGCGGCCTGATCCTGTTGATCACCTGGTTCACCGTGGACGAGGCCCTCAACGAGTGGCTGATCCGTCGGATGTTCCGCCTGCCCTCGGAGCCCCGGGAGCCGGCCATGGCCGCTATCACGGAAAGCGTCTCGGTCCTGGTTCTGGGCGTCACGCTGCTGGTCATGCTGGCGGTCCGTCGTTTCCGGGCGGGCACCCAGATCATCCTGTTCGCCTGCCTCACCCTGTACGCCAAATTTCAATACGACGCCCCACTGCGCGCCCTGATCGAACAGGGTGCAGCGGTCAGTTCCCGCGTCGAGCACGGTCGCATGATCTGGGCCCCGGAGCGCGCCCGTGACAGCCTGGAAACCGCCCAGCACCTGCGCACGCTGAAAGGGTCAGCCGCGCAGATCCTGACCAACCGGCGCAATGACAAACTGCTGCTCGACTTCCTCATCGATCCGGCCCCGCCGCTTTCCCTCGTTGAACAGCGCACCTACATCCTGGAGCCGCGTCCGCTGTCGCTCTGGGGGACGCTGACATCCGATGATTATCGCCCGCTGCTGCCGCTGCTCGATGTCGCGTCGAACTGGAGCACGGACACCACCACCCAGTACATCGAGCGATTCACCCCACCAACGGACAACGCACCGGTCATCCCCATGCTGGCCCGTGGGGCCGGTATCTACCGGCTCGACGGCCCGGACCATCGCCCCTTGGTTGTCGGCCAACACCACCACCGCGCACTGCAATCCCCCTGCATGGTCTGGGCACTCAACCCGCCCATCGACCTGTCGTCCCGGGAATTCCTGTTCGCCACCGACGAGCGCTCCATTCGCGAGCAGGCGGCTGCCGGTTCCCGATGGCTGGTGGTGGACAGGAGCGCGGCGGATTTCGGACGGTTCCTGGCTGCCGCCAAGTCACTCCAACCCGCCTGGACCAGCGCGAACGGGCACTTCGCCCTCTACCGGGTGAACCCGGCCGCCCATGCCGGTGAGGAAGGCACGCCCTGTACCACGCCACCACCGGGCGATATGCACGCCCGCGCCGCACCCAGACCCCAACGGGCGACGGTCCGCTTGATCTGGCGCCAGATCCAGCAGGGAGCGCAGCCGGGCTGTTCAACGTCGTCACCGGCTCCGCGGCGGTGGCCCGGCTGTCCTTCCGGCGAAACGCCCGCGCGGTGAATAAGATTTCCATGGCGATGCTCCGACCTCCCGCCCACCGAACCCTTCCAGACAACGAAACGGAATTCCCATGTTCAAGTGGCTCAGCGCACTCAGATCCCCTGCTCACGAACCCACCCTCTTCCTCCCGGAACGGGCCCGCGAGGCCGAGGACCCGGACGCCGTGGTTCAGCCCCTGATCGGCCAGTGCAACCACCTGCGAGACCACCTCAGTCTGGGACTGGATAACCTGCCCCGCGCGGCCTGGATCGCCTACTACACGGACTTCTACCACTGGCAGGTGAACAACGGCGGCCACAGCCAGTTCTACGCCAACTGCACGCCGGAGAAGGTCGAACCGGGCTTTGTGCGCGAGGCCATGGCGGAGATGGACATGCCCGAGGGTCTACCGGCTATCTTCGACGAATTCATGGCCTGGGTGGAGCGCGAGCCCGAGCTGGCCGCTGCACAGACCGGTTTCGATGACATCCCCGACACCCTGAATGCGCTCGACAAACGCTTCTACGCCATCAATACCGACTACAAGCTCAGTCGGGTGGTGGCCGACTGGGTGAGAAAGCGCCCGGAGGTCCGTTACGTACCGGATGAGACCTACTACGAGAACTTCGTCGGCCACTACCTGCGCCACCCGGACCTGGGCCCACGCCTGCGCAAGGCCCTGCTCGAGCGCCTGCAACGCCAGCAGGAGGATCCCACCGAATCCATGTTGCGTTACGCCCTGGCCAGCCTGAACCCCCAGCAATGGCTCGCAAGGGCCATCCCAGTGGCTCCAATGCAAGACGAGGCCGGCCAAAGCGTGCCTGTCTGGAACGTCATGGGCAGCACCTCCATGATGAAGGTGGCCTCCCTGGCCGAGGGCAGCATGGTCATGGAACACGGCCCGGCCAAAGGCTATGGCAAAGGCCAGGGCAAGACCCTGGGTAGCGTCTCCGCCGAGGCCCGCGACCTGGGCCCACGCCTGGCCAAGCTCTACCCCATTGCCTGGGGCGCCGAACACCTGCTTCAGCAGCTGGACAAGCGCTACCGACTCATCGACATGGCCTACATGGGCCCGGCGAACCTGGGCCGCGACGGCACCGACTCCGGCGTCTGGCGGCTGCGCAGCGACCCGCCCACGGACTACGTGCTCGGCGTCGCCTTCAACGCCCTGGCCCTGATCCGCCGCCCGCCCAAGGACAAGCTCATGGCGACCATCCCCATGCGTCAGGCCGTGAAACAGGCACGCAAGGAGGGATTCGGGCCGGATGGCGGAGAAAGCGTGCACTGAGGGACAAACAAGCAGCGCCAAGGAGACCCGGCACGCCAGGCTGCCGCCCCCTCCTGTAAGTGCCGGAGGGGGCTCATGCCGGGTGTCGATGTGGGAGCGGCGTCCCGCCGCTATGCGCCTTG
>JBMYTY010000279.1:0-3212 GCA_049604855.1 Gammaproteobacteria bacterium
CGTGGCCAATGCATAGCGGTCTCCCTCCAGACCCCGGGGGGTGACTCTGACCTCCTTGAGTGACTGCATCGGAACGCCCTTGTCCGGGGCGAGAAAAATCGCTTCCAGCTGGCCGGTGCGCTCCTCCCGGGACCACTCGCTGAGCCATGAGAACAGGGGATTTCGTGACTGGGGCATGGCCGGTGTCGTGCTCTGCTGGGGTCGCTCTCGCGGCCCGCTTATCTCCGGTTCTTCTTCTTGTCTTCCTTGGGCGGAGGCAGGGGCTTCTTGAGTTTCTTTTCGATGGAGGCGTTCTGCATGGACTCCACCAGCCAGGCCAGTATGGCCATGGGAATCATGACGGTGAGCAGGTTGGCGATGAGATCAGTCATGACGCGGGAGGCGGGGGCAGCGCATGGGCCTGGACGAGGGGGGCGTGTCAGGCCGCGGGTTTGACGGCCTGGATACTGGCCGACACCACGTACTCGGTGATGTCCATCCCCGGGGCCCATTCACGTATGAAGTCCTTGCTCTCGTCCTTGGGTTGGATGTGTACCTGTTCGAAGCCCGCCGTGCTCAGGATGTCCTCCAGGTCGGAGATCAGTGATGCCCCCGACATGCAGCCGGTCAACAGCTTGGTGTCGTTGCGCAGTGCCTCCGGGATCGGCGCGAAGGCCACCACGTCGGAGATGGCCAGACGCCCGCCGGGGCTGAGTACGCGGAAGGCCTCGGCGAACACCCGGGGCTTATCGGGCGAAAGGTTGATCACGCAGTTGGAGATGATCACGTCCACGACGCCATCCGCCACGGGCAGGTACTCGATCTCGCCCAGGCGGAAATCCACGTTGGAGTAACAGCCGTCCGCCGCGTTGGACCGTGCCTTGCTGATCATGGATGGCGTCATGTCCACGCCGATCACGCGCCCGCTTTCACCCACCTGGGTGGACGCAAGAAAGCAATCGAAGCCGCCGCCACTGCCCAGATCGAGCACGGTCTCGCCCGCGCGCAGTGCCGCGATCGCCTGGGGATTGCCGCAGCCCAGGGCCATGTTCGCGCCGTCCGGAACGGAGCCGGTGTCCTCGGTCGCATAGCCGATGCGGACCGCGAGGGCGCCATGCAGTGCCGGGTCGGCACCACAGCAGGAAGGGCCATCGCAGCAGTCTCCACCGGTGTCGGCCACCCGGCCGTACTCCTGGCGGACGGCTTCACGAATCTGGTCTTGCTCGGCTTGTGTCATCGGGGGGCGTCCTGGGGGGGCAGTGCGGGGCTCAGCCGTTCATCTTGCGGCGATTCAGGATGATGCGCACATAGGGCGCGAACATGGAAATGAACAGTACGATCATGCCCCAAAGGAAGTGGTCCCCAAGGACCAGGCCGATGGCCAGCGCAAAGGCCAGCACCATGGAGACGGTCGCATCGATGAACGCCCGACGGATCATGGCTTTGCGCAGCTCAGGAGCCTCATTGCCGGTGATGAACAGGATCAGGGTCGGCAGCATGTAATGCAGCGGCGCGTAAAAGGCGACGATGATCACCCAGATGATCGGGTCGGACATGGCTCAGGTGCGCTCCGATCGTGGCCGCTCAGCGGGTCACCACCCAGACCGCGTGGATCACGCCCGGCAGGAAAACGATCAGGCAGAGGATGATGTTGATGAGCAGGTCCTTGCCCACGCCTTTCTTGAGGAACACGGCGACGGGGGGCAGCAGGATCGCGAGGATGATGAGGATGATCTTGTTCATGTTCAGGTCCATGGTGGAGAGCGTCTCATGCTACCGGAGGCATGTATGCCGGGACGAGGTGATTTCAGCATCATCCTCCTTGGTGTGGCGGAGCTCTTGCCCCGGTGCGTGATCGGAGCCATGTCAGCGGTGTGTTTCCGTGACTCGCTACAGTGCGCGTCCACCCCGGGCCTGATAGGGTTGCGCGCTGGCCACGGCGAGGCATCCCGTGGACCGGATCGCCGATTGACGTAACGAGAAATTACAAGGACACGCTTATGCCTTTCATGCCCTGGAGCGATGACCTGGTCACCGGTCTGCCCAAGATTGACGAACAGCATCGCTGGTTGGTGGACCAGACCAACGAACTGCATGACGCTATTTTCACGGGGTCGCCCGATCGGGACGAGGTGGGGCGACTGCTCAATGGTCTGGTGGAGTACACCTTCAATCATTTCGTGCTGGAAGAGGAGTTGTTTCAGCGCCTGGGCTACGAAGAAAGCGCCGATCATCTGAAGGAGCACAACGGCTTCATTCGTGAGGTGTCCGCCATGCTGGAGTTGCATGAGGACGGTGGCGATGTGACGGTGGCCGCGCTGGAGTTTCTCAAGCAGTGGCTGCGTCACCATATTGTCGTCGTCGATATGGCTTACGTGCCGTTCATGAAGGAAAAGCTCGGCACGGCCTGAGCCGACAAGCGGGCTGGTCTGGCTCCGGGCTGGGGGGGCCGCTTCAATTCATCGGAGGGACAAGGTGAGCAGGTTGCTGCCGGTGTTTCTGCTGACCTTCGTGAACACGCTCGGCTTCAGCCTGTTGATCCCGGTGTTGCCGATCATGGTGCGTGACTGGGGCATGCCCGACTGGGCCTTCGGTGTGCTCCTGGCGGTCTACAGCCTGTGCCTGTTCTGGGCCGCACCCATCTTCGGGCGCCTGTCAGACCAATACGGCCGCCGCCGACTGCTGCTGCTCTCCCAGGCGGGCACCTTGTTGTCCTGGATCGGCTTCGCGGGCCTGTGGTTTCTCGATAGCGCCCTGGGCCTGGGCGCGGCTTGGTTGGTGCTGCTGCTCATGCTGATTCGTGTCGTCGACGGGGTGACGGGGGGCAACAGTTCGGTGCTGCAGGCCTATATGTCCGATATTTCGTCCGCCGAGGAGAAAGCCGCTTTCTTCAGCTACACGGCGGCCGTATTCGGCGTGGGCATGATCGTGGGCCCCGCCATCGGCGCTTACACCATGGCCACCCCCATCGGCTACCTGGCCACGGCACTGTTCGGCGTGGCCCTCAGCCTGGTCACCCTGATCGCCATCCACCGATCCCTCTCCGAATCCCTGCGCCACCCGGCACCCAGAACGCCGATCCCCTGGATGCAACCGTTCCGACTGGGTAAGGCTTTTCACGACCTGGCGGAGCAGCCCGTGGTCCGAAACGTGATGGTCGTGAACCTGCTCCAATCCGCGGCCCTGGCCGCCTACGTCTCCATCGTCATCTTTTTCCTCATCGACCAGATCGG
>JBMYTY010000280.1:0-3207 GCA_049604855.1 Gammaproteobacteria bacterium
ATTGCGACCCGGACGGCGATGGAAGCACGGATTACCACACCGCCGACGACGCCACCACCACCGCCGATGACATCGCCTGCTTCAAGCTGGTCTTTCCGGTCAAGGCGAACTGGAACACCTGGGGGTATATGGCCCGATGAGCTTCTCACCGCGCCCAGCCCAAGGTGGCTTCAGCCTTGTCGAATTCCTGATCGCCTCCGCGCTCGGGCTCATACTCTTGGCGGGTCTGGCCAACATCTTCGCCGCGACCAAGAAAACCTACCAGGTCAACGAGGCCATCAGCCGCATGCAGGACGACGGTCGCTTCGCCATGGACATGATGATGACCCACCTGCGCCTGGCCGGACGCATGGCCGTGGCGCCCATCACCTCGCAGACCTCCAGCAGCGGGGTCGTTTTCGGCGCGGTGGGTACCGGCGACCCAGCGGTCAATGCCGCGCTCTCCAGCACGTCCCAGCTCGCGGTGAATATCCGCGGCTATTACGAGGAGGGCGACGGTGACAACGCCGTGCTCTGCGACGGTTCCGGCATCGATGCCATCAACCTGACCCTGGACCCGATTCAGACCGTCCGGTTCTACATGGACAACGCATCCGCCAACACCGACTTCACCCTGTACTGCGCGGTCAGCGGCGGCACCGCGGTTCCCCTGATCAACGGCGTTTCAGCCTTGACCTTCTCCTATGGCCAGGACACTGACGGCGATGACGACCCCAATTACTTTGTTGGCTTTTCCACCATCACGAGTGCCAGCCAGGTGGTCGCGGTCAAGATATCCATGACCATCAAGGACATGGTGCAGGACGGTGACCCCATCACCGACAAGACCTTCTACGGCACGGTCAACTTCCCGGTGCAGCCATGAAGACGAATCCATCGACCCAGCAGGGCATGGCTCTGGCCACTGCCCTGATTCTGCTGGTCGCCCTGACCGTCATCGGCACCACCGCCGCCACTGTGGCGATCATGGAGACACGGCTGTCCGGAAACTACAAACAGGCCGTGGGCGGAGACCTGCTGATCCGGCAGGCCGCGCGAGTCGCCGCCCTTGAATTCGCCGATGCAACCACGGCGAGCCAAGTGTTATCCGCGACGTCCCCTTTTTCAGCCGCTTGGACCACGACGGTCTCCTTGTCCGTCCCCACCACCACCTCGGGCTCGCCTCTCTCCGTCGAGGCGGTCTATACACCCGTGCAGGAATACCACCTTCGCCTGCGCGATATCTACGACCGTAGCGACCTGTTCTACGACGGTGACGGCACGCACCTCGCGGCAACCAGCGTAACCTCCGCGGCATTGGGCAGCTTGGTGTATTACGGCTTTCCGCCCGAAAGTTCCGTTTCGACGACAACCAAATTTTTCACCGAGGCCACTCCGGGCAGCACCGCTGGGTTTCCCGCCCTGATGGTCAATGTTGCCAATCCGAACAACAGTGCTTATCGGGGCCGAAGCAGCATGCTGATCCGCAGCCCGGGGCCACCGATCATCGCGGTCGCGGTCACTGCGGGAGAAGCGGATGTCGGTGCGCACGCCCTGTTCGATGCGCGCACGGGTGGAACCGAGACCGGGCCCCCAGATGCCGATGAATCCTGCGGCAGCATGAGTTTTGAGCGGTCGCTCTGGTATACAACTGAAAATTTCAACGTCAATAGAAAGCTCGATGGATCGACCTACCAGGGCTCGTTACCGGCTGGCTACTCCGAGCAAGTCGACGGCGCCATCGCGCTCTACCAGGGATTGGCCGATTACACGCTCTCCTCGGATGGGAACAGCATGGGGACGGAATCCGCGCCGGTTGTGGTCAACGCCAATGGCTATCACATCAGACAAAACAGCATCGTCCACGGGATCGTAGCCAGCGACAGCGACATCAATCTGGAAGGCCCCAACACCGAGATTCATGGTTTGGTCATTTCATCGGGAGAGGTTTGGGTCAAGAACGGTGTCGAGGTGTATGGCGCGATCATTTCGTTGACCGATCTCAAGATCAATGCAAACTCGACGGTTGTTTGGGACAGCTGCGCGTTGCAGAACGCATTGTCGAAAATCCCTCCATTCATTTGGAACCAATAACACCCTCCTCCGCGGGAAGACGTAAACCTGATGACCCAACCTCACAACACCTCAGGCTTCAGCATCACCGAACTGCTGGTCGTGATCAGCATCATCTCCATCCTGCTGGTTGCGGCGACGCCGTTCTTCGCCGTACAGGCACGCAAGGCCTACCGGGCCGAGGCCTTGCAGACGCTCACCAACTCGGCGCAGGCCCTGGAACGGCACTACACCGAGAACAACACCTTCGTTGGCTACGACACGTCCTCCCTGACCGGGGAGAACTACAACTTCACCTTCGAGGCGAGCGCGACGGGTTACTACATCACGGCGGTGGCGCAGGACGGCCAGGCCAACGATGAACAGAACGGCACCAGTTGCGCGATCCTGACCCTGAACCAGGCCGGTGTGCAGACCGAGGCGGATTGCTGGGACTGACGCTCAGCCCACACGCCACACCTGAGGCCCGGCGCCCCGAAATCAGCCGCGCCCAATATCAGCCGCGCAGCTCCCGGGGCAGGGGAAAGGTCACCGTTTCACGTTTGCCATCGGCCTCGTCCACCACGTTCACGCCCAGGGTCTTGAGCTTTTCCGTTACCGCCGTGACCAGCAGTTCGGGCGCCGACGCACCGGCGGTCACGCCGATGATGGAGTGCCCCTCCAGCCAGGCCGGGTCGATGTCCTGGGGGCCATCGACCAGGTAAGCATCGCGGCCGCTGCGCTCGGCGATCTCGCGCAGACGGTTCGAGTTTGAACTGTTCTTCGAACCGACCACCAGCACCAGATCGGCGTTCTCGGTCAGCCCCTTCACGGCATCCTGACGGTTCTGGGTGGCATAGCAGATATCGTCCTTGCGCGGGCCGCGAATCTCGGGGAAGCGGCTGCGCAGGGCCGCGATGATGTCAGCGGTGTCGTCCATGGACAGGGTGGTCTGGGTGACATAGGCCAGGTTGCCCGGGTCGCGTACCTCCAGGGTGTGCACATCCTCCACCGACTCCACCAGCGCGATGCGGCCGTCGCCCGATTCGGGATAACGCCCCAAGGTGCCTTCCACCTCGGGGTGGCCGGCATGGCCGATGAGGATCACATCTTCCCCCCCACGCGCGTGTCGACCCACCTCGCTGTGCACCTTGGTGACCAGCGGACAGGTCGCAT
>JBMYTY010000281.1:0-3184 GCA_049604855.1 Gammaproteobacteria bacterium
CAGATCCTCCACCCATTGGTTGGCGCCGAAGTTGGTGATCACCAGACCGTCCCTGAGGGCCCCGTCAGGCTCCGCGCCATCCAGAACCGATCGCGCCGTGCGTTCCTCTCGGGCCTCGGCCTGGCGCAGGCGCCGTTCCTTGATGGCCTCGATGCGTTCCTTCTGGCGCTTGTTCAATCGACGCTTGGCCACGACTTACACACTCATCTCGGTGCCGTTCCGGCGGAGCGGTCGTGCCAGGATCAGAACAAAGCGGTGCCTTGAGTTCCGGGTTGCGTGGGTTACGTGTTGAACGTTGGGTTCTGGAGGTATGCGCGGCGCGGATGTTGTTTTGACTCCCGTCGACGCGGGCTCAGAACAAGGCATCGATCTTGGCGGCGCAGATGAAGTCGTTCTCGGACAGTCCGGAGATGGCGTGCGTGGAGTAGACCACGTGGCAACGCCCCCAACCCACTTCCATGTCCGGGTGGTGGTCCTCACCGTTGGCGACCCATGCCACGGCATTCACGAAACTCATGGTCTGATGGAAATCCTTGAAACGAAAGGTGCGCGCGATCTCCGTCGCCTTGTCGTTCAGCTTCCAGTCGCCGTGCAACTGGTCCATCAGGGCCTCGGCACCGGCGCGGTCCAACGGGTCTACCCCGCCTTCGCAGGGCAGGCACTTTTTGTCGGTGAGATCGTTCATGGGTTTCAGAACTTGTAGTAGTTGGCGTTCAGGTACTCGGTGACGTCTTCCACGTCTTCGTTGCCCCAGGGTTCGCCCAGGGCCAGGGCGCAGCGTTGTACCTGGTTGAGCAGGGCATTCTTGTCCCCCACCCGGCGGTCTTCGCGGGTATAGACCTCGGTGCCGTGGCACTTGCCGCAGCCGTCGTGCAGCTGTTCGCCGTTGGCCAGGTCGGCGGCGTGGCTGGTGGGGAGGGCGGCCAGGGTGATGCCCAGTGCCAGAATCAGGTGTTTCGTGTGCATGGGAGGGTCCTCAGGCGGCCGAGCCGCGTAGGTGGGCGATGCGGATGGGAGCGGGCGGGTGGGAGTCGTGGAAGGCGGAGTACATGGGATCGGGCGTCAGGGTGTTGGCGTTCTCTTTGTAGAGTTTTACCAGTGCATCCACCAGCGCCTCGGCCTCGGTTTGTTCGGCGGCGAAGTCGTCCGCCTGGAATTCGTGCCGACGCGAATAGGCGGCCATCAGGGGGGACAGGAAGAAGCCGAAAGCGGGGCCCGCCAACATGAATAGCAGCAGGGCTCCATGGGATGAGGCCTGTTCGAGGCCGAGCGCCGTGTAGAACCAGCTCTGCCCGGCCAGCCAACCCAGCAGGGCCAGGGCGGCCAGGGACATCAGCGCCATGACCACCAGGCGGTTGCGGATGTGTTTGAGGCGGAAGTGACCCAGCTCATGGGCCAATACGGCCTCCACTTCGCGCGGGGAAAGGCCTTCGAGCAGGGTGTCGAAGAACACGATGCGCTTGTTCTGGCCAAAGCCCGTGAAGTAAGCGTTGCCGTGGGCGGAGCGCTTGGAGCCGTCCATCACGAACACGCCCTGGCTGCGGAAGCCACACCGGTCCAGGAGACTATCGATACGCGCCTTCAGGGATTCATCCGCCAGGGGACTGAACTTATTGAACAGCGGGGCGATGAAGGTGGGCCATGCCCAGGTCAGGAACAGGCTGAAGCCGAACCAAACGGCCCAAACCCAGAACCACCAGAGGGAACCGGCGGATTCCATCAGGTAGACCACGACCCAGGCCAGCGGCAGTCCGAGCACCAGGGCGACCAGCGTGCCCTTGAGTTTGTCCGTGAAGAACAGACCCACGGTGGAGCGGTTGAAGCCGAATCGCTGCTCGATGCGGAAGGTCTGCCAGTACTCGAAGGGAAGCTCCAGCAGGCCGGCGATGATCACGAAGGCGACGAGCACGGCGGTCCCCGTGAGCACGGCTGACAGACCGAAACCAGCGATCAGTTCATCCAGCCATTGCAGGCCACCACCCAGGGTCCAGATCAGGGTGACGATCAGGCTCCATAGCAGCGTGATTCGGCCGAAGCCCACGCGCGCCACCGTGAAATCAGCCGCCTTTTGATGGGCATCCAGACCGATGCGTTCGGCGAATTCCTCGGGCACGGCTGCACGCCGGGCCCTGACATGTTGGATATGCCGCTGGGCAAGCCACAGGGAAACGCCCGTGGATAGGCCCAGGGCGATCAGGAAGAGGATGGAGAACAGGTGCATGGTGTACCCGGAAGCCGAAGCGATGGCGCGACCTTATCGGGACACGGCACGCCATGCCACCAATGAGGATTGGGACAATTGACCGCCCGTGGGAGACGCGCGGAGAAGCCCGCTACAATCGCAGCCCCCAACACGGAGTCCTTATGCCCACACCTGACAAGACCAACCTCATCTGGGTCGATCTGGAAATGACCGGACTGAACCCGGATGGTGATCGAATCATCGAAATTGCCACCATCGTTACGGACAAGCACCTGAATATCCTGAGCGAGGGGCCGGTCATGGCGGTGCACCAGAGTGACGAGCTGCTTGACGCCATGGATGAGTGGAACACCACGCACCATGGCCGTTCGGGCTTGACCCGGCGTGTGCGTGACAGTGAGTTGGACGAGGCCACCGTGGAGGATCGAACCCTGGACTTCCTGCGACAATGGGTCCCGGCGGGATGTTCACCCATGTGCGGCAATTCCATCTGCCAGGATCGGCGTTTCCTGTTCCGGTATATGCCGCGACTGGAGGCGTTCTTCCATTACCGCAATCTGGACGTGAGCACCCTCAAGGAATTGGCGCGCATGTGGGCGCCCGGGGTGGCCGAGGGGGTTCGAAAGTCGGGGGCGCACCTGGCATTGGTGGATATCCGGGAATCCATCGAGGAACTGGCGCATTACCGCGATGTGTTCCTGAAGCTTGAAAGCGCTTGATCGCCTGATCCGCGCCATGGCCGGCGCCGGATGCAGTCCCTGGTGGCGTGCCCGCTTATCGATCGTGCGCGGCGTCGCGGGCCGGGCGAATGGCGGGCCGCATGTGCTAATGTCGGGCGCTTGTGTCGCGGTGCGGTTTCCAGCGTCTTGCGCCGTTTGTTGTCTCCCCTTTCTTCGCGTTTCAAACACCTATGTCCGACATCAAGAAAGTCGTTCTGGCCTACTCCGGTGGCCTGGATACCTCCGTCATCCTCAAATGGTT
>JBMYTY010000282.1:0-3179 GCA_049604855.1 Gammaproteobacteria bacterium
ATTCGCGCCTTGAACTGAACGATTTTCCGACCCAATTCGCTCGCGCCAGATTCATTCAGACCTTCCCTGGGAGCCTGCATTCAGGTCGGCGGGATCAATTCCGCGCTCGGCTTGGCGGTCAACGTGGCTCGGTGGACCCAAAACCATAGGCGCGTGGGGCCGGACCGCGGGGGTGCGGTGCTCAGCTTCCGGTGGTAACGCTGACTTCCGTGGGAATGTCTACGAGCTTGCCTTCGGTGCTGCTGATGCGGATGGGTGTGACCTTGGGGGCGATATACGGCTTCTTGGCGGATTTGCCGTCATCCGTTGCGGACTGGGCGTCGCTGTTATCAGGGTTAAAGTCAGACATGAACTGATTCTCGCTGGTCGCTCGGACTTAATGCGCAATATTAGTTCCGATACCCCCTGATTAAAAGCACGTTACCGTTGTAGGGAATCGAGTAACCCACCGAGGCTTTTTTGTGGATATATAAGCCGCCAATGGCTGTTGCCCTCGAGCAATAGCGGTTCCGTATCGGTGATCACCCAATCCCAGGCGATGCTCTCCAATGCCGGGAATTGCTCGTGGGCCCGTAGGCTGAAGGTGACCATAGGCTGCCAGTGGGGCAGGGCCCGGCCGTCTTCAACATAGGCCTCCACCCGTTTGATCAGTTCAGCAATCGCTGGCGTGTGGGAATGCCCGGTGTCATGGGCAATCCGGTGGGATACGTGACCGCTCAATAGGGTGATGCTGAACATGAGCGTATCTCTGCTTTCCGGACGGTCCTCGACGGGCACCTCCAGGGCCGCCCACCAGAGTCGGATGGTGTTCGGGGAACTGTTCTCGCGCTTCGTGATAAGGCGCACGGTGAGTGCGTCGTCGGTATTCGAGAAAGACAGATCTCCGTGATTGGCCAGGCAGGGCTGGATCAGGACGTCTCCGCGCCTGAGCAGTGCCAACAGGGCATCGGATATCGCCGTGGCGTTCGCCAGTGCTTGTCCGCTGAGCATGCGGCCCGCGTGGTCCTTGCCCTGGGGCCATGCGGAGAATGCGCCCCAACCCTGGTTGCCTTCATTGAGCTTGCAGAACATCGGCGTGTTTCGGGCCAGACCATCACGGAGGGCGTCTCCGGCCTGTTCCTCGGTACTCACCAATGCCAGGGTGGGCACCGTTGGAATATGGATTCGTTGCAGGGCCGCGGCCAGAACGGCCTTGTTCCGAAGTCGTTGCGTATCACCCGCGCCTGGGCCCAGGGAGTCGTTGCGCCAGTCGTGGTAACCCCGGCTCTCGTGGTCGTAGACGAAGTTCAGAGCGCTATCGGGGTTCCTGTAGGCACCCAAGAGCAGGCACTGACCCGGAGGGATACACCAGTAGACGGCAAGGCGAGCCAGCCGCGCAGCCAGACGGAAACGGGAGATGCCCTCCATGCGCGCGATGGGTGCACCATGGCGGCGGGTGACGCGCCACGTGGCGGGCAGGGCATGAAACACCACCCAGCGCAGCCACAATCCGATCTCCAGACCGAGCCAGAGGGGGCGCGGCAACGGTGGGCCGCCTCTCCACCAGAAGTGACGGTGCAGGCGCACGCGGGGATCCGTGCTCCAGAGGTATGCGGGGCTCAACAGCCCATGGGGTACCCGCCGCGCGAGGATGTGCCGTTCATTCCCGCGCCGTATTGTTTGGAACCGTGCCCGGAGGGTGGTCATGGGGACCTCAGAGCGGCTGACCCTGCTGATCCAGGTAGCCGAAACGCCGCATCACCTCGCCATGGTCCGTGATGAGTCGTCTCACCTGTTGATCGGTCAGTTCCTCGCGCCAGGCACCGCTTTGTCCACGGCGGAAGAAGCGCCCGCCCCAGGGCGGACGCTCGACGAAGGGTTGCAACGTCTCCTGACGCGCCAATTCTTCGAAGTCGCTGAAGCGGATGGCGCGCTCGACCCGCGCCGGGTCGCAGGGCAGGCCCGCGAAGCGCGCCGCCCGGGTAAAGGTCTCAAGGGGGTGGGCCAACATGTCCTCGTAACGCAGTACCAGCAGCCGCGGTCCGATGGCATCGACCCAACTGCGTACATGCCCCGACCAACTTGATAGTCCCTGGCGTACCTGGCGACCCAGCCGGGGCCCTGATTCCATCAAGCCGAACCATGGGTCGCCCATCACGCCTATGGTGTCGTCTATGTCCCGCGCGCGGTGATGGGCGAAGGCAGGTGCGATATCCAGGGGATTGCGGATGACGTAGAGCGCGCCGAGTACCGACTCGGGACACGCCAGCTGACTGCCATCACGGGTGACATGGTTGGCGTCGTGGATCTTCCTGAAGCGCGTCGCTCCGAACTCGTTCAACCACCGGTAGGCCAGCGGCTTCAGGTCATCGACCTCGCGCGCCTCGAGGTCGGCGGTATCGATACACAGCACGAAATCAAGCAGGGTCCGCTCGCTGCTGCCGCCGTTCAGGTCCAAGGCGTTGATATCGATGGGCTCGTCCGCATCGTTGAGCAGGTTGTTGAGGAAGATGCGCAGCCAGGTGTTACCGGACTTCGGATATGAGGCCAGCCAGTAAAAGCCCTGGGTGGGCTCGGCTTTCATCCATTGCCCCCGCCGCTGACCGGCAGGGCCGACAGATCGTTCAATATGCAATCGAGAACAGCATCCAGGTGCAATCCGCGGCGAGGTCGATGGATGCGTGCCAGGTGGATGTCGCGGACCAACTGGCCGCACCGACGTAAATGTTTCTCCTGTAAGCCCATTCCTTCGAGAAAGCGGACGCGGTAGGCGTGGTCGTGCAGCGGAAGATAGCGCTGCATGCCTTTCAGATGTTCCACGGTCACCTGGTCGTTGTTGCCGATCTCAAGCAGGTAAATCGCCTTGACGGGCAGGGCCCCGTCGGCGCGTTCGCGCTCCAGCGGAAGATGAAACTTTTCCAAGCCCGGCCGCACCCTGGATAGGCCGTCCACATCCACGTTCAACGCGTCGGCGACGTCACGCCACAGCTTAATCCTGGGTAAGCCGGGAAGCACATGCAGCGAATCATCGAGGGCGACCACGTCATCGGCGATCACATGGTGACCCCGGTGCCACAGGCCGGCCGCCACGGCGGATTTTCCCGCACCAGAACTGCCGATGCAGATGACACAGTGATTGCCCACGCGGACCGCGTTGCCGTGCAGGACCAGCAGCCCCCGTTGCATCAGCAATGCACCCA
>JBMYTY010000283.1:0-3165 GCA_049604855.1 Gammaproteobacteria bacterium
ACCCCTGGGGGCCTGGTTCCGAGGGCCGTTGCGCACGCGGCTGCATGAGGCCCTGCTTGGTGAGCGCATGTCGGCCTGTGGGCTATTCGACAGGGACTTCCTGTCCAAGCTGCTTCAATGGCACGACTCCGGTAATCGTGACATGAGCGCCACACTGTGGGCCTTGCTTATGTTCGAAGCCTTCCTGCGTCGGGAACAGGCCTGAACCTCACGGCTCTCAGCCCTACCGGTACCGATGCCATTCCCGCCGAGGTGAGCACACCCGGTGAAGGCCCGTCAGTCCTCGACCACCACCCTGCCGTCGATATGCATCCGGGTCAGGGTCATGCGATTGATGGTCTCCCCTGCTTCGTACTGAATCACCTGGACCGGGAGAAAACGGTGATCCAGGGCCAGCCAATAGGTGGCGGTGCCGTCACTGCCCTCGCGTTGGCGCTCGACCATCAACGCCCGCAGCGGGCCCAATTCCGTGTCCAGCGTTTCGTGCCCCAGGGATTGATAGCGGTATTGTTTGAGATGTCCGCCATCGGCCACGGGAATGACCAGGGTCTGAAGTCCCGAGGCCATGCCCTCGATCATGCTCAGCTCCACGGACAATTTGTCCTGGGCATCGGCTGGGATGTCCATGTTCCAGGTTTGGCCTTCGAGCGTGTTGGCGGCTCGGCCAGCGTCCCAGTCCAAATGCACATCGACCTCTCTCGGCCGATTCCCGGTGCGGCGGTAGGTGTAGGTATGAGGCTTGATTGCACCGTCGCGTCGATGCCAGCGGCTCGTTTCGGTAATGACCGCGGGGTAGAGGATGGCCGCCCAGCCCGCCGCGCGGGTTCGTCTCTGGTATAGCCACTCGCCATCACCCAGGGGTCGCAGGCGAATCTGGGCGTTGGCGCTGTGCACGCCGCCGCGCTCCATTTCGAATTCGAGCAGGAAGTTAGCGGGCAGTGTATTTTCGACGCGCGACGGCGCCGCGTCCGCGGGTGCGATGGGGGATTCGGGGGCCGGGTCCGCCTTGGAGAGAGCCGGGAAGAGGGAGATAGCCAGCGAAATGCCGGTGACTAGTCCCTGGATGAAGGTTCTGGTCTTCATCGTCGAGCGTGTCGCCTCACCTGCCGAACGGCCCTGCATCACGCCCCGCGGGTTAGAGGTGGGATGCTGCCCTCCGCGAAACAAACCGGCTCATCCAGCCGGTTCCCGTCCAGGCGTACTGCGTCCGGATCGAGTCGGATCCGCCCTCCGGCAAACCATTCCACCACCAAGGGGAGCAACTGGTGCTCCTGTGCCAAAACGCGCGCGGCGAGGCGGACCGGATCGTCCTGGGGGTGGATGTTCACGCGAACCTGCGCAAGTACCGGGCCGCCATCGACCTCTTCGTTGACCAGGTGCACGCTCGCGCCGTGTTCCGGGTCGCCCGCCGCGATGGCGCGGGCGTGGGTGTCCAGCCCGGGATGACGGGGAAGCAAGGAGGGGTGGATGTTGAGCAGGCGACCGTCGTAGTGATGGACGAATTCCGCGGTCAATACCCTCATGAAACCGGCCAGGATGACCAGCGCGGGGTCAAATTCATCGATGCACGCCGCCAGGGCCTTGTCGAAGGCTGCCCGGTCGTCGAACCCCTTGTGCTCGACAACCCGCACTGGGAGCCCCGCCTTGCGCGCGGTCTCCAGTCCGGCGGCGTCCACGCGGTTGCTCAGAACGGCTCGGATGTCGACGTTCAGTGCGCCGCGTCGCGCCTGATCCAGAAGGGCTTTGAAATTGCTTCCCCGGCCCGAGATCAAGATGACCACCGGCAGTTTCGTCCCCGAGGTCGTCATTCGATGACGACCGGAGCCTTGGCTTGTCCCGCCTGAACGATCTCTCCCAGCGCCCAGGCCCGTTCACCCGCATGGTTGAGCGCGGCGATGACGGAGTCCGCATCGTCGGCGCTGACGCAAAGGACCATGCCCACGCCACAGTTGAAGGTGCGATGCATTTCCTCGTCGGAAATCCGACCCTGCTCCTGGAGCCACTGAAAGACCGCGGGCAGGGTCCAGCTGTCGCGGTGGATGCGAGCGGCCGTGCCCGGAGGCAGCACCCTGGGAATGTTTTCCAGCAGACCGCCCCCTGTAATGTGCGCGAGGGCGTGAACCTGAACCTGCTTCATCAAGCCCAGCAGTGGCTTGACGTAAATGCGCGTCGGGGCAATGAGCGCGTCGCCCAGGGTGTGCCCCTCGAAGCTGTCCGACGGATCGGCCTGACTCACCGAGAGCACCTTGCGGATCAGGGAGTAGCCATTGGAGTGCGGGCCGGAGGATGCCATGGCGATGAGCGTGTTGCCGGGCGTGACACCGCTGCCATCAATGATTCGCGCGCGCTCGGCGACACCGACGGCGAAGCCAGCCAGGTCGTAATCATCTCCCTCGTACATCCCCGGCATCTCGGCGGTCTCCCCGCCGATCAGGGCACAGCCCGCCTGGGTGCAACCGTCGGCGATCCCCGCGACCACCTGTTCCGCGACATCCACCTGGAGCTTTCCGGTGGCGTAGTAGTCGAGGAAAAACAGCGGCTCCGCACCGGTCACGATGATGTCGTTCACGCACATGGCGACCAGGTCGATGCCGACGCCACCGTGACGAGCCAGGTCGATGGCCAGCCGCAACTTGGTACCGACACCGTCGGTGCCGGATACCAGAACCGGCTCTTTGTAGCGGTCCACCGGCAGGGCGAACAGGCCGCCAAAACCACCGATTCCTCCCAGCATCTCGGGGCGTCGGGCCCGCGCCACGTGGGGTTTGATGCGTTCGACCAATGCATTGCCAGCGTCAATATCGACACCGGCGTCACGGTAGGTGAGACCCGTCTGTTCGGGACTGCTCATGAAGTGATTCCGCTGCTGAATCCGGCGGGGCGATGCCGGTTTTGAAAGCCCGGTATTGTACACTGCCTCGACGGTTCGCCGCGCTGGCCGCTGAACCTGAAATGTGTGTCCGTTCTCCGTCCCCGGGGCCCCCTGATGTATCCAAGCCGCCTGCTCCTGCTTCTGCTCACGTCGTTCTGCGCGCTCATCGCCGATGCGGCGTACAACGATGCGCGGGCCACCCAGGTCGACGGCTTGTACGAAAGCACGCAAGGGGTTTCCGGTCAGGATGCGGGCGAGCGTAGCCGTGCCCTGCGTTCGGCATTGGCGGAGGT
>JBMYTY010000284.1:0-3136 GCA_049604855.1 Gammaproteobacteria bacterium
CTTTATCCGTACCGTGATTTGAACCCCGGCCACCAGGGGTTGCGGTATCTGTCTTTCAGCGTGGCAGTGTGAACCGAGGAACGCAGATGGCCTACAGCTTCACCGAGAAAAAACGCCTCCGCAAGGATTTCGGAAAGCGTCCGAGCATCCTTGAGGTGCCTTACCTGCTGTCCATCCAGATCGACTCCTACCGGCGTTTCCTCCAAGAGGACACGAAGGTGGGAGAGCGTTTGGAAGAGGGGCTGCATGCCGCGTTCCGTTCCGTGTTCCCCATCGTTTCCTACTCCGGAAGCGCTGCGCTGGAATACGTGAGTTACCGGCTCGGTGAGCCGGTGTTTGACGTCAAGGAATGTCAGATTCGTGGTCTGACCTATGCCGCGCCACTGCGTGTGTTGCTGCGGCTGGTGATCTACGACAAAGAGGCCGGAAACAAGGCCGTCAAAGACATCAAGGAGCAAGAGGTGTACATGGGCGAACTCCCGCTCATGACCGAGAACGGCACCTTCGTCATCAATGGCACCGAGCGTGTCATCGTCTCCCAGCTGCATCGTTCTCCGGGTGTGTTTTTCGACCACGACCGGGGCAAGACCCATTCGTCCGGGAAACTGCTGTTCTCCGCCCGCGTCATTCCCTATCGCGGCTCCTGGTTGGACTTCGAGTTCGATCCCAAGGACAGCGTATTCGTGCGTATTGATCGCCGCCGTAAGCTCCCGGTTACCGTGCTCTTGCGCGCGCTGGGTTACGACGCCGAACAGATCCTCGATATCTTTTTCGACACCAACTCCTTCCACTTCAAGGGTGAAAAGATCACCTGGGATCTGGTCCCCGAGCGCCTCAAGGGCGAGATCGCGGCCTTTGATCTGAAAGTCGGAAAAGAGGTCCTGGTCGAGAAGGGCAAGCGCATCACCATGCGTCACATCAAGCAGCTCAGCGAAGCGGGCAGCAAGGCCGTCGAAGTCCCGTTGGACTTCCTCGTGGGCCGGGTGGTCGCCAAGAACATCGTGCATCCCGAAACCGCCGAGGTGGTGATGCACGCGAACGAGGAGTTGACCGAGGAGAACCTCGAGAAGGTTATCGAGGCCGGTATCAAGGACCTGGACGTGATCTACACCAACGATCTCGATCGCGGGCCCTTCATTTCCAACTCCCTGGCTATTGATTCGACCCGCAACGACCTGGAAGCGCTGGTCGAGATCTACCGCATGATGCGCCCTGGCGAGCCGCCCACCGCGGATGCCGCGCGCAACCTGTTCCACAATCTGTTCTTCACGGCGGACCGCTATGACCTCTCCGGCGTAGGCCGCATGAAGTTCAACCGTCGTGTGGGCCGTGACGAGATCACCGGTGCCGGCATCCTGTACGACTCGGTGTACTTCGATGGGCGTAACGATGAAGAATCCAAGCGCTGGCACGAGCACTACAAGGGCGAAGGCTCCGATATCCTCGAAGTCATCAAGACCTTGGTCGATATCCGTAACGGGAACGGAACCGTCGACGATATCGACCATCTCGGAAACCGCCGCATTCGCTGCGTGGGTGAGATGACGGAGAACGTCTTCCGTGTCGGCCTCGTGCGTGTTGAGCGCGCCGTCAAGGAGCGTTTGTCCATCGCCGAGTCCGAAGGCCTCATGCCCCAGGAGCTGATCAACGCCAAGCCCGTGGCCGCGGCCGTCAAGGAATTCTTCGGCTCGTCCCAGCTTTCCCAGTTCATGGACCAGAACAACCCCTTGTCCGAAGTGACCCATAAGCGCCGCGTGTCCGCCCTTGGCCCGGGTGGTCTGACCCGTGAGCGCGCCGGCTTCGAGGTGCGCGACGTGCACCCCACCCACTACGGACGTGTCTGCCCGATTGAGACGCCTGAAGGTCCGAACATCGGTCTGATCAACTCTCTGGCGACCTATGCCCGCACCAATGAGTACGGCTTCCTCGAGACCCCGTACCGAAAAGTGGTGGACGGCAAGGTCACGCCGCAAATTGATTACCTGTCCGCCATCGAAGAGGGCAAGTACGTGATCGCCCAGGCGAACGCCGAGATCGGATCCGATGGCGGTCTGACCGACGAACTGGTTTCCTGTCGCCATCTCAACGAATTCACCCTGTCCACCCCGGACAAGGTGGACTACATGGATGTCAGCCCCCGCCAGGTGGTGTCCGTTGCCGCCGCGCTGATCCCGTTCCTGGAGCACGACGATGCGAACCGCGCCCTGATGGGCTCGAACATGCAGCGTCAGGCCGTGCCCACCCTGCGTGCCGAAAAGCCGCTGGTCGGAACCGGTATCGAGCGCACGGTTGCCGTGGACTCCGGGGTGACCGTGGTCGCCCGTCGTGGTGGAGTCGTCGATTCGGTGGATGCCGGACGTATCGTTGTCCGTGTCAACGACGATGAAACGAAAGCGGGCGAGCCCGGTGTGGATATCTACAACCTCACCAAGTACACCCGCTCAAACCAGAACACCTGCATCAACCAGCGCCCGCTGGTCAAGAACGGTGATCAGGTGGCCCGTGGAGACGTGATGGCCGATGGCCCTTCGACGGACATGGGTGAGTTGGCACTGGGGCAGAACCTGCTGGTCGCCTTCATGCCCTGGAATGGCTACAACTTCGAGGACTCCATCCTCATCTCCGAGCGTGTGGTGGAAGAAGATCGCTTCACCACCATTCATATCGAAGAACTCACCTGTGTCGCTCGCGATACCAAGTTGGGTCCGGAGGAGATCACCGCCGATATTCCGAATGTCGGTGAGTCCGCGCTGAACAAGCTCGACGAATCGGGCATCGTCTACATCGGTGCCGAGGTCAAGGCCGGTGACATCCTGGTCGGTAAGGTGACCCCGAAAGGTGAGACCCAGCTGACCCCCGAGGAAAAGTTGCTGCGCGCCATCTTTGGTGAGAAAGCGTCCGATGTTAAGGACACGTCTCTGCGCATTCCGCCCAGCATGGATGGAACCGTTATCGACGTGCGGGTGTTCACCCGTGACGGCGTCGATAAGGACGAACGCGCATTGCAGATCGAGGAAGACGAACTCAACTCCGTTCGCAAGGACCTGAACGACGAGTTGCGCATCATGGAAGAGGACACCTACGCCCGTGTCGAAAAGATGCTGATCAACAAGATCGCGGATTCCGGCCCATCCGG
>JBMYTY010000285.1:0-3134 GCA_049604855.1 Gammaproteobacteria bacterium
CCTACCTGCTCGACGATACCAACCACGCCAACACCCCGGAACCTGACAAAGCCGTCGACGCCCCTCTGCCATGACCCAGCCGAGCGCACTCCCCATGGACCTGCGGGAATACATCGCTGTGTTCTCAGGTGCCTTGGAACCCGAGACCTGCGCGGCCCTGTTGGCCGATTGCGCGCGCAGCCGGTGGTGGAACACGGCGACCGTCGGCACGGGCCGCGTTCGCACCGGAACGCGCAACTGCGACACCCTGGGCATCTCGTCACCACACTTCATCAAGGACAAGCCCGAAATCCGCATACCCATGGCCCGTACCCTGGACCGTACCGCTCAACAGATCCTCGTCGCGTACAAGGAGCGGTTTCCCGCCATCCACACCTTGAAAACCGCGCCGTTCGAGCTGCTGCGTTACCACCCCGGCGGCTTCTACAAACATCACGTGGACCATTCGGACTCCAACCCCCGGGCCGTCACCCTGCTCATCCAGATCAACGACGACTTCGAAGGTGGCACCCTGAGTTTCTTCAACGGCCAGTTCGAGCTGCGCCTGCGGCAGGGTGATGCGCTGTTGTTTCCGTCCAGCTTCATGTTCCCCCACGCCGTGCGTCCGGTGACCTCCGGCGTCCGCTACACCCTGGTGAGCTGGATACTCTGAGCCCACACGCCGGGCGTCCTGATTCGTATCGGATAACAGTACCTGCCGTAAGTCGAGCCGGTACCATTCACGGACAAGTATTCATATAGCCGACTTTTTTCGAATCTCTCCCCTCCACTCACAGCGCTCATCCAGGGGAGAGCCCACATGTCCCTCATCAAACGTTTGTCCGTCAGCCTGCGCGCCGGTCTGGACCGTGCCGTCGGCGAAATCGAAGACCATGACGCCGTGGTCGAAGCCGCACTGGAAGAACTGCGCGGGTCCATCGCCACGCTCCGGGTGGAAAAGGCCCGGGTCGAACGCCAAGGCACGCGCACCGACCAGGACATCGAACAGGCCGAGCACCAGGCCAATCGCTGGCGGGAGCGAGCCCGCGGGGAAACTGACCAGGCGCGAGCCCTGGAATGCCTGCGTCGTCACAGGTCGGAACGCCAACGGATCGACCAACTCAACGAACAGCAACGGCGGATCACACAGGCCCTGCACCGAATCGACAGCGCGCTCAGCGAGTTGGAGCGGCGCATGCAGGAACGCGAGGAGCAACGCGATTCCCTGCGCGTGCGCGGTTCCCAGGGCGATGCGCGGACCGCGCTTACGCGCCTCGACGGCGAACTGGGCATCGATCTCGACAGGGCGTTACGACGCTGGGAGGTGGACGTCACGCGCACCGAGTTGCGAAACGGCGGGGCCCAGCCCGAGCCGGATTCCGTGGCCAGCGGTGACGTCTTCGCCGACGAGTTTGAGCGCGACGAATCAGAGGCCGCCCTGCGCGCTGAACTGAACGCGCTCAAGGAGGAGGCGAAATGAACGACAACGCACCCGTGGTGGATCCCCGTTGCGTGGACCTTCCCCACGCTCCCCCCCTCCCACCGGCCGGGGCGAAAGACGCCTCCCCGCCTCCGGATACCTTCACCCGACCCCACCCGCGGGAGCGGACGGGTGGACGCTTCGCGCTGCCCGAACTGTTGCCCGGTCTTCTGCGCATATTGGGCAGCATGGTGATCATCGCCGCCACCGGTTTGTTTCTGTTCCAGCACTGGACCGGCGGCGACGACCTGCACCGTTTTCTCCTGCTGCTGAGCTACACCGTGATTCTGACGGGGCTGGGTTTCGCGACCAAGCACTGGTTGAACGAAGCCAAGAGTGCGCGCTTGTTCATCGGCCTGGGCCTGGTCGCGGTGAGCACATCGGTCACCGTGCTCGCGGCCCTGCTGTACGGACAATGGGGCACACCCCAGGCGACGCTCTACCCCGCTTACTTCCTCTGGCAGGGCGTTCTCGGCCCGACCCTGTGGCTCACCGCCGGGATCAGCCTGGTGATACTCGCGGCACAGGCCCGCCTGGGTTTCATGGTGCTCGCGCGGGAACCCTCCGCCGCGATGACCGGGCTTTTCCTCTTGAATGCCGGTCTGCTGCTGATTCCCCTCCGCGATCCGCGGATCGTCAGCGCCATCGCCCTGGCGGGCTTTGTGTTCAGCCAGCGGACCCTGGGCCGATTGCGTGCCCGGCACCTTTCTCTGCGTACACCCTCCGCCGTCGCGGCGCGCCTGGCCGTCTATCTGCCCCTGGCCATCATGACGGGCCGGAGCGCCTACCTGTATGCGGCGGGTGACGTGGCCGTGGTCTGCATCGCCCTGTTGGCCTATGCCACCCTGCGACAGCTGGCTCAATTGGATGGGCTCCGACCGGCTTGGCGGCTCGGACTGCTGACCTCCGCCAGCGCCCCCGCCCTGGCCGCGGCCTTCGCCGCCACCTCAGCCGCACTGGAGGGGAATCTGATCGCCGGGGCCTATGCACCGCTCAGCGTCGCCCTGCTGTTCGGCGCACCCATGTTTGACCTGCACCGGATTTCCGCCCCGGAACACACCCGGTTCGCCTCCATGGGGATTTCCAGCGCACTGCTCGCCGCACTGCTTCTGCTCTTCGCGACGGGCGCGACTGTCGGTATCGCGGCCCCCCTGGGCCTGGTCCTGTTGGATCTGTTCACCGCCCGGGGCGCACGCCTGCGCAAGGAGTTTCACTTCGCCCTGGTATCGCTTGCGGTAACCCTGATGGTCGGTGGCGTCCGGACCATCGGTCACTTCACTTTCGACCACACCCTGGGCCTTGCGGCCAGCGGCATAGCCCTGGTGCTCGCTGCCGCCCTGATCGAACGTCATGGTCAGCGCATCGGCCAGTGGCTGCGGATGCCGGGGCCGGACCACTGAAGCCTGCGCCCGGATCGACGCCGTCGCCGAGCCCGTCACGCACGGCGATGGAGCCGATCCAGGCGCAAACGCTCGCGCTCATCGAACAGGCGCCGCGACACCAGTTCCACCGCGACCAGGGTGCCGAAGCCGGCACCGGCGGTGATCAGAAACAGAATGAGCAATTGGTACTTCACCGCCTCCAGCGGAGGGCTGCCTGCCAGGATCTGGCCGGTCATCATGCCGGGCAGGCTCACAAGACCTGCTACGGCCATTGCGTTCAGGATCGGAATCAG
>JBMYTY010000286.1:0-3127 GCA_049604855.1 Gammaproteobacteria bacterium
TGCCGGGGCCTCATTGAAGCATCAGCCTCTGAGTACGGTGACGGCGAAGGCTCGGCACTATTTCCCCGGCTTAAATGCCGGGGCCTCATTGAAGCTTGCAACCACTATTTTCCAATCATCGCCATCCTTGGAATTTCCCCGGCTTAAATGCCGGGGCCTCATCGCATTGAGATGACACCCGTGTCCACGGGTCGTAATCAGGCCAGGTCGTCCATACCCTGATTCACGAGGTTCAGGACCTCGGCGATCACGCCGAGAACGAATTTGATCAGGCCGAAGACGAAGGTACCGACCTTGACGATGTGGACCCGCACGGCCCCGGTCAGGTTGGCGCCGGCGGCGACACCGCCGTTTCCTCCCGCCGCGACACCCAGTGGGAAGGCGTCCCCGAGATAATCCAGCAGGTCAGCCGCAACGTTGAAGAAGCTCGCGGCGGCACTGATGGCGAAGCGCCGTTCGCCCGGGGCCGCCGCGGTCATCCCGGCGCTGACCTCGGTGTGGGGGGCGTACCGACGCAGCAGCCTGGCCTGCCCTTGTATCTGCTCGGTCAGTTTGACCAGATCCAAGAGATCCCCGGGGTATTTGAGCTGCCCCCAAACCCCGGTGGGTATGGCGTCGAACAGGGGATTCACCCCTTCCAGTGCCTTCGCCGCGAAAGCCGCGGGGGTATCAATGACCATTCCGAGCCCCTCCACCAGGTTCTCGGTCACGTCCAAGACATCTTGGAGAGCCGCCACCAAGGCCTGTAGCTCGCCCTTATCCAGCGTCTTTATACCCGCTGCTTCGAGGCTGTGGGGCAGCCCCGCCATATCGACCAGACTGCCGGGCTCCACGGCCTGAGCCACGGCGTGGACGAAGTCCGCGGGATCACCAAGGAGATCATTGAGTTCGGTGACGTCGGGAATGCCCAGGGCATCGATGCCGCTGACCACTTTGTCGCCCACCTGATCTACTTCTTGATCGACCGTATGAACGATGGGCTTGATGACCTTTTCGGCGACGGCATCGGCGATCCGACCCAGGTCGGCGGGTGAAATACCCAGGCCGTTAGGTTCCCCCCCGGGAGAAGGTGCGGCCGCAACGGGGTTGTCATGGGGTTCAGATGCTGTGTGATTCATGAGTGGGTACTCCTTCACGGTTTCATGGAATCTGGATTGAGACTGCTTCAGCACGAGGTATAGCCCCACCCGGAAACACGGACATCTAGAGAGCAGCGGAATGACCGTGCCCACTGATCACGATCAAGCGCGCGAGGTTCCAAGCTCCGGGTGCAAGGGCCGGTCTCAGCCCTTACCGGGTACGGGGAAACTCCATGGCTCCGGGCCGAATCGGGATATCTGCTGGGGTTTACGGTCAGCGGAGGCTGGCGCGATGCTCAGCGACCCCGAGCAGTACCACAGGGGCGCCCCGCGGAGACATGGGCGAGACGCGCGGCCAACTCGGCTGCAATGCGCTGATTGGCGGCCGGCGAATTGTGGTGGTCCCTCGGATGAATCTGAAAGCGGGGATCAGCCGGATCGTAAAGCGTGCTCAGATCGAGGAAGGCCACACCCGCCTCCGCCAGTTCACCGGACATCACCGCGACATGTTCGCGGGCCCTGGGCAGGGCCACCACGCACAGTCTCACGGGCTCCCGGGCATCGGGCCAGGCTTCCGTCAACTCGCGGTCAATGCGCTGAAACACCCGGGCCATGAGCGTGAAATCCGGCTGCCAAAGTGGCCAGGAGACCTTGTCCCGCAGCACCCGCCCCAGCCGGGACATTTCCACCAACCGGTCGATGCCGGAGCGGAACTGTTCACCGAGGACCCCGACCCGCCGGAGGGTGCCATCGGCGCCCATCCGATAAGCGGAGAACGATGCCCCCCAGACGCCACTGCTCACGGCGCCCGAACCGGTTACCCGGTCCAGGTGACCGGGCACGTAGAAGTAAAACGCCGCAACCGGAACCCCGTCGAGCTCGTCGGACGGGTCCCTCGTCTCCAATCGATCCATCGCCTGCACCGGTCCCCAGCCTGAGACCCCGTAGTTGTAAGCGTGAACGCGGATTGCGGCCTCGTTGGTCTCGATCAAGGACGACAAGGTATCGGCATCTTCAAGACCATGACCGAAAGTATTAGATCCACCCAACAGCAGCACCGGTCGCGAGTCCGTCCCCATGCCCTCCGGCGGCGATGTCATCCGGCGTCCGAAGCCGTCACTGTGGTAGACCCGCTTGAACAGGATCTCCCCGGCACTCTCGCTCTGATGGACGAAGGTCGCATCAGGGGCGAGAAGGTAACCGACACGCGCATCTTCCACATAGGCCGGGTCCCCCGCCTCAGTGACCAGGGTCTGGCTCACCGCCTCGGGCTCGGGCATGAAACGCAGCCCCAGTTCCACGAGCCCCAGGAGGATCAGGACGAGAATGAGGTTGAAGCGCAGCACGCGCGGCAAGAATGCGATAAACCCGACGAAGACGAGTACGGCGGGACCACCGTAGAGCACGAGGAACCGGTTCGGAGAGCGCTCGATCAAGCGTCCATGGAAGCTATCCGGCCCCAGGATGAACAGGGTCACCGCGAGCAATACGCAACCAGACACACCGGCAAGTAGCCAGGTCATACGCCCCAGAGGCCGAATGGGACGCCCCCCGGCGGGCACCAGGGAGGCCAATACCCAGACGACACCGACGCCGCCCATGCCCAGGGACAGAGCCAGCGACGCCTCCGGGTCGAAGCCGCTTTCCATGGCAAGAACGACGGCAAAGCCCAGGGTGATCACCCCGGTGAGAAAATAGAGAACGGATGTCGGCATCATGAGCACCGCGAATTGTAGCAAGCCCATGCGCGCTCCCGCTGGGGTTTCCCCCGGGGCATGGTGGCAAACCGAACGTGGCAACCTGTGGCCGGACCACACGGGTACATCACGCGGGACGACATCACCCCGGGGAGATGGAAATGCTCAGATTCATCGCCGCCATTTATAACCTTCAAGGCTGCCTCCACCGGCCACGCGAAGGCCGCCGCGCTGACCCGACTCACCCGCACCTGCGCCGCTTCACCACGACCTATAGGCGCAAACGCGCGCTGGCCAAGAACATCTGGATTGGCGCGGGCTGCATCATGCTGTTCAACCCGGTGGTTCCCT
>JBMYTY010000287.1:0-3125 GCA_049604855.1 Gammaproteobacteria bacterium
GCCGCCTTCTGTGAGGGCGTGCGTGAACTGGTACGTCTGCACCCCCTGACCCGCAAGGATTACTTCCACGTCTACTTCAACGACCTGGGTACCAGCTCCCTGGACATCCTGGTCTACATCTTCTTCCAATGCCCGGACTGGGGCGCGGAGTTGAAGGCCCGACACGAGTTCCTGCTCGATGTGATGAAACTCGCCGACAAACTCGACGTGGAGTTCGCCTTTCCCACCCGCACGCTGTACATGCGCGAAGAACACACCCCCGAACACCAGGACTGGGGTGAGTTGGACAGCGGCGATATCGGCCGCATGGCGGCCGGTGATGTGAGCAGCCACGACGTGAACAACCATCCCGGCGACCGCTGAACGCCATGCGCGACGTGCCCATTCAGCCCGACCAGTACCTGCTCATCATCGGTGCCATGAAATGTGGCACCACGTCGCTGTTCGACTATCTCTCGGGCCACCCCCGGATCTGTCCCGCGCGGGTCAAGGAGCCGGAGTATTTCTCCCGCCAACAGGGCCATGGGGCCACCATCGCCCACTACGACGAGCTGTGGGATTTCGATCCTGACCAGCACTCGTGGGCCATGGAGGCCTCCACCGGCTACACCAAGTTCCCGGTGGAGCAGGGCATTCCCGAGCGGATTCATGCCCAGGGCATGAGGCCCCGGATGATCTACCTGGTGCGCGACCCGTTCGCGCGCATCGAGAGTCACTACAATTTCATGCTCCCACAGGCCGGCTGGGACCTGCCCATCACCCATGAGAACCTGATCAACACCAGCCGTTACCACCTGCAACTGACGCGCTTCCTGGACTATTTCCCACTCCGGGATCTGCTCGTGCTTGATTTCGCCGACCTGCGCGACCGCCCCGCCGAACTGCTGGCGCGCGTGTATGGTTTTCTGGACATCGACCCCACCCACGCCCCACGGGATTTCGAGGTCTCGAACCCCACTGACACGGTGGAACCGCTGGACGTGGCACTCAAACGCGCGGGGATAGGCAGCGCTGCCCACCTTGTACCCTGGCGGCTGAAACGGGCCCTGCGCCCGTGGATCAGGAAATGGGGACTGAGCGGCAAACGCAGACTTTCGGCCTCGGAGCGTGACACAATCCGCGCCGCCCTCGCGGACGACATGGCATCCCTGCAGCGGGATTTCGCCATAGACACCGCCCCCTGGGGATTCTGAATCCGGCGCCCGTCGCCGCAGCTACCGCAACGCAATACCGCTATGACCACGGCCAACAGGGAACAGACCACCAAACGGGTCACCATCGTCGGTGCCCTGGTCAATCTCGTGCTGTCCGTCGCCAAGGTGTTGGCGGGCGTCCTCGGCCATTCCGCGGCCCTGATCGCCGACGGCATCCACTCCCTGTCCGACCTGGCCTCGGACGTCATGGTCTGGGTTGCGGCACACCACGGACACAAGGACGCGGACGACGACCACCCCTACGGCCATGGCCGTTTCGAAACCCTGGCCACCGCGGCACTGGGCCTGCTGCTGATCGCCGTCGCCCTGGGCATCGGCATAGATGCCATCGCCCGCCTGATGGACACCGATGTGGACAGCGTTCCATCCCAGTTGGCCCTCTGGGTGACGGTGATTTCCATCGGCTCCAAGGAGTTCCTCTACCACTACACCGTGGCGGCGGCACGGCGCATCAATTCCTCCATGTTGCGCGCCAATGCCTGGCATCACCGATCCGACGCCGTTTCGTCCATCGTTGTGTTGGTGGGCATTGTTGGCGCACAGCTGGGTCTACCCCTGCTTGATCCGGTCGCCGCGCTGGTGGTCGGCGTGATGGTCGCGCGCATCGGCTGGGAACTGGGCTGGAGTGCGGTGGAGGAACTGGTGGACAAAGGCCTGGATCCGGAACGCGTGCGGGAGATCGAGCAATGCATAGAGGCGGTACCGGGTGTCCGGGACCTGCACATGCTGCGCACCCGTCGCACCGGGGCCGAGGCCCTGGCCGACGTGCATATCCTGGTCAACTCCCGGGTGTCGGTCTCCGAGGGTCACCAGATTGCGGAAGAGGTCCGCCATGCCCTGGTGCGTGACATCGACGAGCTGGGCGATGTCACCGTGCATATCGACCCGGAGGACGATGAAGAAGCCCCCACCTGCGCCGGTCTACCCCCCAGGCATCGCGTCCTTGAGGACATACAGCAGCGGTTCCGCGATGCAGGGGTATCCTTGGTTCCCGCCGAGGCAACACTGCACTATCTTTCCGGGCGCATCGATGTGGAGGTGAATCTGCCTCTTGCCGAGATCCCGGATCGCGGCAAGGCGGAGGATCTGCAGCAAACCCTGCGCGACGCGGTGCGCCCCATCGGCTACCTCGGTGGCCTCGACGTCCGGTTTTATTGAGACCCGTCCATCGCGCACCGCATCGCACGCACAAAAATAGAGCGCCTACAAAATACAAAGCACCAAAATAGTGCACACAACAACGACACCCGGTCCTAACTTACTGATTAACATAGGGAATATTTCCCGACACCCCTGGCACATTTTCTGCTTCAACGGAGCACCCGCATTTCGGGAGCACCCGATCAGCGGTGCCCTGCTTTCAACAAGACCCCTGTAGGAGGAAGTTTCAATGTCCGCTAGCGACGTAATGAACCTGATCAAAGAGAAAGACGTGCAGTTCGTTGACCTGCGCTTCTGCGATACCCGCGGCAAAGAGCAGCACGTCACCATGCCCGTGTCGCAGTTGGACGAGGACATGCTGGAAAACGGCAAGATGTTCGACGGCTCCTCCATCGCTGGCTGGAAGGGCATCAACGAGTCCGACATGATCCTGGAACTGGATACCGACACCGCCGTCATGGATCCCTTCATGGATGACCCGACCCTGATCATCCGCTGCAACATCATCGAGCCCACCACCATGCAGGGCTACGAGCGTGATCCCCGCTCCATCGCCAAGCGCGCCGAGGAGTATCTGAAGTCCACCGGCATCGCCGACACCGCCTACTTCGGTCCTGAGAACGAGTTCTTCGTGTTCGACGATGTCCGTTGGGGCGCCGACATGTCCGGCTCCTTCTGCAAGATCGATTCCGAAGAGGCCGGCTGGAACTCCGAGCGCGTCTACGAAGACGGCAACATGGGCCACCGCCC
>JBMYTY010000288.1:0-3117 GCA_049604855.1 Gammaproteobacteria bacterium
ACCGTGCCGGGGTAACCGCCACGGCCAGCGCGGGGGGCGGCGAGGGGGAATGCTGGCGCGCCCAAGTGCGGATCAGCGCCGGTGAGCGCGTTCGCTGGCGCGCGGTCCGGGTCAAGGTCGAGGGGGAAGGGGCGGCGGATGCGGCCTTTGAGGCGATCCGCTCCGACCCGGGGATCACGCCGGGAGAGCCCCTGGTCCACGGGGCATATGAAGCACTGCGCGAGCGTCTGAGCAGCGCGGCGGCCCAGCGCGGTTACCTGGAAGCCCGCTTCCTCACCCGGCAGTTGCGTGTCGATCCGGCCGAGGGCTGGGCTGACGCGGTCCTGTCGCTGGACAGCGGTCCGCGATACCGGGTCGGTGACATCACGGTGAGCGGGGGAGAGGTCGGGGAGGACCTGGTACTGCGCACCGCCGGTCTGAAGCCGGGTCAGCCCTACCTGGGCCCGGACCTGGCGACGGCCTACCGGCGGTTGCGCGGTTCGGGGCAGTTCGCGAGCGTCGATATCGTTCCCCGCCTGGCCCCCAATGCCGCGCGCGTCGTGCCCATCAGTATCCGCCTGACATCGGTGCCCAAGCGGGTCTGGCGCTTCGGTGCCGGCTTTGACACCAACACCGGCCCGCGTGTGAGCGCCGGTCTCACTCGGCGGCGCATCAACAGTCGTGGGCATCAGTTCGACATCGAGGCCCGCGTGGCCCGGGAGCTGACGGAGCTGCACGCGGAGTACCGGATTCCCGGCGGGGACCCGGTGAACGAGCGCTGGTCGGTGGATCTGGGTCTGCGCCATGAGAGCAGTGGTGACGTGGTGTCGGACCAGGTCGCCACCGGGGTCCACCAACTGATCCAGCCCGGGTATGCCTGGCTGCCGGGCACTTTGACCGAGCAACGCTCCCTCACCCTGTTGAGCGAGGACTCCTCCACGGGCGATACCCGCCAGTCCAGTCTGTTGCTCATGCCGTCCATCGACTGGGTCTGGCAGCCGCCGGTGCCGGTTCAGGACCTGGCGCTATCCCTGCGCGCCGGGGCCAAGGGGGCGTCCACGGCGGCGGTCTCGGACGTGGATTTTCTGCAGTTCGAAGCGGGCGTGGACGGTCGTTATCCGCTCGGCGCGGATTGGACCCTGCTGGGTCGCCTGGACCTGGCGACCTCCCTGGTATCCGATTTCGAGCAACTCCCCGCCAGCCAGCGCCTGTTCGCCGGAGGGGACAACAGCATCCGGGGCTATGGCTTCAAGAAAGTCGGCCCGCTGGATTCCACCGGAGCGGTGGTGGGCGGGCGACACCTGGCCGTGGGCAGCGTGGAGATCGAACGGCGGCTCACCGAGCAGTGGGGCGTCGCCGCCTTCGTCGATGCCGGGGATGCATTCAATGACGGTTCCGTGGAGCTGCTCTACGGCTATGGCCTGGGCGCCCGCTGGAACTCGCCCATCGGCAAGGTGAAGCTGGACTTCGCGATTCCCAGTGATCGCTCGCGCGATGACTGGCGGCTGCACTTCAGCCTCGGGGCCCGCTTCTGATGGTGGCCCGCGATGACGGGGCGACCCATGACGGGGCCACCGATGACGGGGCGAACCAGGTTGCGGTGACCCAGGACACGGCGACTCACGACACGGCGACCCAGGACACCGGTCCGGCGCGTGGCGCGAAGCCGTTGAGGCGGGTACTGCTCTGGCTGGCCCTGGCGTCGTCGGCCTTGGTCGTGGTCCTGGCCCTGCTGTTGGGCTGGCTTGTGTCCACCGAGTCGGGTGCCCGCCTGGCCTGGGATCGTGCCCTGGTCGAGGCCCGGGCCCGGGGCATCGAGCTGACGGGCGAGGGGCCGGGGGGCCGTCTCTGGGATGGCCTGAGCTTTGACCGATTGGGCCTGCGGGTCGTGCCGCCCGGGCCGGAGTCAGCGATGGCCGTGACGGCGGAGGCGGCCGCGACGGAGATGACGCCGCAGGCGCACCCGGATCCGGAAATCCGGCTGGACTTCGATGGCCTGACGCTGGGTTGGTCCCTGGTCGATCTCTGGGAAGGTCGCCTCTCCCTGGCCCCAGTGCGGGCACGATCCCTGCGCGTGGCCCTGCCTCCGGGTGAGGATGGAGAGACCGATCTGGAGCAGCTGCCCGTGCCGATGGTTCCCGACCTGGCCCTGCCCGTGGTGGTCCGCGTCGAGGGTTTCGAGCTGGCTGACCTGACTGTCAGCCAGGGCGGAAAGCCGCTGTTCCGGGGGGCGGTCAGGGGGGCGGTGGCGCTGGATGAGCGTGGACTCTCCATCCAGACCCTGGAGGTGAATACGGATGGGGCGAATGCCCGCGTGGCGGGCCACCTGGGCCTGGTTCCGGGGGCATCGCTGGATCTCGAAGCCCAATGGGACGCCCGTGCGGTGCTTGCCGGGGCGGGCACGAGCCAGACCCTGTCCGGTGTGTTGAACCTGTCCGGCACCCTGGACCGGATCACGCTCCGACATCGGCTGAGCAGCCCATGGCCCATGGAGCTGAGCGGGACCGTGGAACCGGCTCTGTCCTGGGCTGCGCGGAACACGGGCGATCCCGCGCCAGGCTGGGCGCCGGGTTTTGATCTCGCCTTGAACTGGTCGGGTCCCCTGGCGGGTGGGCCATTGCCCGCGCCCTGGGTGCTGGGGCCGGGGGGGCTGTCCCTGGTCGGCGATCCGCGCGGGGCGGAATTGCGCTGGAGCGTGCCGGTGTCGGGTGATGCCGCCGGTACCGCCCTGGACCTGGAGACCCGCCTGCACGGACAACTGGACCAGTCGGGCCTGGTGATCCATTCGTTCGAAGTGGAGGAGCGCGCGGCCACGGAGGCCGCCGGCCCGGTGCCGGGCACGATCACCCTGGACGGAGCGCTCGCCTGGGATGGGCCGCCCTCGGCCAACCTGGAGCTGCACATTGAGGAATTCGATCCGGCGCGACTGGCTCCGGATTGGCCGGGACGCCTGAATGCCGAGCTCGCGCTGTCCGTGAAGTTGGCGGACGGGGGCGGAGACGGGGGCTATGCCATGGCGGGCGATCTGCGCCGCCTGGGCGGTACGCTGCGGGGTTATCCGCTCGCCGGAGGTGGGCGCTGGTCGTGGGAGAAGGGCGTGCTGAGCGTGGAGGACCTGAACCTGGCCAGCGGTGCGAA
>JBMYTY010000289.1:0-3112 GCA_049604855.1 Gammaproteobacteria bacterium
GCCGGGAGAAGAGCCATCCTGGCGCTTTTCCCGGCGTGAGTCTCTGATCGGAGAGAGAGAAGACGATCAGCAACCCAAAACTTTCAAGTCCATCGGCACTCAGGACTCGTTGGTCGCGGCCTGGGGGCGGGACTTGGTGACCAACCAGGTAGCCAGACCGGCGCTGACAACGATAGTTCCGAAAATCACGGCGGCAGCGGCCATGCCGGAGGGGTTGGTCAGCATCACATCAAGAGCAGTGTTCATATCTCGTCGACCTCATTATTGATTTGAATACCCGGCACCCAGGTGCGCAGGCGAGGACGGCGAATATACAGATTAGAAACAGCTAATACAATTATTGTATTAACTGAAACTTGACCATGCGTCCGCACGGGCTGCCGCGGATGATCAGCGTGTGATGCAGCGCAGCATCACGAGGCAACGTGGCGCACGATACGGGTCGAAAAGACCTTGTGCATTGCGATGTGTCAATGGTCGGGCGAGCGCCTGCGCGACACCGCGGGCAGGCGGTCTGGGGTTCGAATGCAACCGGGATGGTGGTGGGAATCGAGGGTGCATGGCGAAGATAATCACGGTTGCCATTGACCCGCGCCATGAGCGGGTAACCACCGGGCGATAGCCGTATTTCTGGCAACTCGAACATTGGGCGTTGCGCTGAGCGCGCTCCGCCATGTGCCCACGGAACGATCGGGTCTTGATGTTGTGCCAGATCTCTCAAAACCGGGGTAGTTCGGGAAAAGGCAGCTCGCCCTTGTGCACGTGCATGGCACCGAATTCCGCGCAGCGATGCAGGGTGGGAATGGCTTTGCCCGGGTTGAGCAGTCCCTTGGGGTCGAATGCGGCCTTCACGGCGAAGAACTGCAGGCGTTCCGCCTCCGGGAACTGGACGCACATCTGGTTGATCTTCTCGATGCCCACGCCGTGTTCGCCGGTGATGGTGCCCCCGGCTTGCACGCAGAGTTCGAGAATGGCGCCGCCAAATCGCTCCGCTGTTTCCAGCTCGCCGGGGATATTCGCGTCGTACAGGATGAGTGGGTGCAGGTTGCCGTCGCCCGCGTGAAAGACGTTGGCGCAGCGCAGGCCGTATTCCTCGGTCATCTCCTCAATCCGGCGCAGGACGAAGGGCAGTTGGCCGCGCGGGATGGTGCCGTCCATGCAGTAGTAATCGGGGGAAATCCGACCCACGGCCGGAAAGGCGTTCTTGCGGCCGGACCAGAACCGGGCCCGATCGGCCTCGTCGCGGGCGATACGGATCTCGGTGGCGCCGCGGGCTTCGAGAATCCCGGAGACCAGGGTGATCTGCTCGTCCACGTCCTCGGGGGTGCCGTCCAGCTCGCACAGGATGATGGCCTCCGCCTCCACCGGGTAGTCGGCATGGACGAAATCCTCCGAGGCACGGATCGAATGGTTGTCCATCATCTCCATGCCACCGGGAATGATCCCCGCCGCGATGATGTTGCCGACACCGCGACCCGCCTCTTCCACGTTGTCGAACGCGGCCAGGATGACCTTGGCGCACTCGGGTACGGGAAGCAGCTTCACGAGGATCTCGGTGATGACCCCCAACATGCCCTCCGAACCGGTCATCAGGGCGAGCAGGTCGTAACCCGGGCTGTCCAGGGATTCACCGCCGATCTCAATCAGCTCGCCCTCGATGGTGAGCATGCGCACGCGCAGGATGTTGTGCACCGTGAGCCCGTACTTGAGGCAATGCACCCCGCCGCTGTTCTCCGCCACGTTGCCGCCGATGGTGCAGGCGATCTGGGACGAGGGATCGGGGGCGTAGTAGAGCCCGTGCGGCGCGGTGGCCTGGGAAATGGCCAGGTTGCGCACACCGGGCTGTACGCGTGCGGTGCGGGCCTTGGGATCGATGTCCAGAATCCGGTTGAACTTCGCCATGCTCAGCACGATGCCGTCGGCGAAGGGCAGGGCACCACCGGAAAGACCGGTGCCGGCGCCGCGCGCGACGACGGGCACACCGAGCTCGTGGCACAGGCGGAGTATCGCCTGGGCCTGGTCGACCGTTTCCGGGAGAACCACGGCGACGGGTGTGGTCCGATAAGCGGAGAGTCCGTCACATTCGTACGGTCGCAGTTCCTCCTCCCGTGACAGTACGTTCCGCTCCGGCAGGAGCGAGCGCAGGCCCGACAGCAGTCGGTCCCGGTCGAAGTGGAAGTCGGGGGTGCGCTGGGCAAGGATTTCGGCGGCGTCGGACATGCTGGAGTGGTGTTGGGGCGGGGAGGCCCGCGCGGTACCAGGGTCGGGCTACGGTATCTCAGCCAGCCGCCTACTACAGCCCCCATCGTGCGGGACCACCGGCGGCCCTGCTTTCAATCCACGCTTTCCGGGGGATGCAGGGCGGGGCGGGGCGGAAGGTCCGGGGCGTGGGCGCCGGGCGTGAGCGCGAATGCCAAGGGGCTGCCGGAGGCGGTCCACTCACCCCGTTCGGTGGCACGTTGGCGCGGGTCGGCGAAGCGGAGGTAGCTGTAGCTGCCATAGTGCAGAAGGCGACGCGCCAGCGCCCGCGCCGTGTCTTCCGAGCGCCCCACGGTACCCATGCGCAACCAGGCACGCGGTGCCTCCGCTTTGGAGTCTGGCAGGGCCGCCACCAGGGTGGAGGTGGGATTCGAAGTATCGAGCTGATCCGGCAGCGCGCCCAGGTGTCGGTTGTTCTGGCCGAGTAGCCAGACGGCGGTGTTGGCGGGCAGCCGGGTGATGTCCGTGTCACGCGCGATGCGGATGTGCTTGTTTCCGCGCGTCCAGGCCCGGGCCAGGGCTTCGTACGCCTTGATTTCGCTTTGTTCGGCGAGCGATGGGAGCAGGATCAACACCGTGTCCGCACCGAACATGTCGTTGAGCGTCCGGGGGCTTTCGCCGACTTCCAGGGTCCGGAACAGGTCGAAGTAGGGGTCGACCCGGAGGAATCCGGGGCGATGGGGGAAAGGTCCGAGGGTGAAGACCTGCTCAGCATCATCAAGTACCACGGTCTCGATTCGGGTCTCATCGTCGTCCAGGGCCAGGGCGATGGGTACGTCCAGGGTGAAAGGCGTCGGCGCGGCCTGGGGCGTGGATTGGGTCGTGGATTGGGTCGTGGATTGGGTCGTGGATT
>JBMYTY010000290.1:0-3103 GCA_049604855.1 Gammaproteobacteria bacterium
TCCGCCGCGATGAGGGTTGCGTCCCGTGTTGAAGCAAGGCCAATCGCGGCGGGACGCCGCTCCCACGGGATGGCCCCAGCCGTAGGGTGCACCGTCAGTTGGCGGCGATACCGTCGTTTGGATCAGCGGTTTGCTCTTCCGCTTCAAGCCGGACGACGCGACCGTCTTTCCATACCACGGCGTACTGACCGAGTTGGCGTTTGCGCTCCAATGCTTTGTCGACCGCCGTGCGTAGCGCTTCGAGCATGCGCTGAGTTTCCGCGGAGAGCGGTGTTTGGTGATCAGGGGTCATGGTCGCGATTTGCTCACAAGGCATTCGCTCTCAGTTCAGTTCCTCCATCGTGTCAATGCAACGATGGAGGAACTGACCCCGCTCCCCGCAAGGGGCGGACCATATATGCTCGGCGCGGGTACCCGCAATGCCTGGGACAGGGCATGGGCACTCATCTCCAATGGAACCAGGAACTCTTCCCGCAGGATTTCTCCGGGGTGGATGGGGCGCATTGGGTTGGACGGCATGGTGTGCACCTGTTCAGTGGTAGTCGACGATCTTCACGGGGTAGAACCCTCCACCTAATCCAGGCTGAAGGTGGGTTCGGCACCGCATCTCACCCGCTACACGGTTCGTTCGTCCAGGTGGATGTTCCCGGTCCTCCAGATGAACCTTGACGGCTCCGCGAGAACCACCCGTTGCCAACCATAGCACCAAGTGCTATGTATTTTGGCATCTGCATACGGCTCAAGGATTGGCGACTCGTGCGTTTGTTCGTAACCAAGATCTTCTCGCGATTCATGGACAAAGTCGGCCTCAGGGACAGGGACTTGGTTACCGCATCGATCGAGATCAGCGATGGGCTTTTCGATGCGGACCTTGGGGGCGGACTGTTCAAGAAGCGCCTGGCGCGAGCGGGGGCTGGCAAGGCCGGTGGGTTCCGAGCGTTGCTCGCCTTTCGGGCGGCGGATCGGCTCATTTTCATTTACGGCTTTCCCAAGAACGCCCGCGAGAATATTCGCGAGGACGAACTCAAGGCGCTTCGACTGCTGGCGAAGGAGCTCCTGTCATACGACGCGGAGCAACTTGAGAAGGCTGTAAACGGCGCGGCAATTCGGGAGTTGAAAATCGATGACTGAGACCTACAAGACCGACATTCTCGGAGCCATCCATGAAACCGCCGAGGACCTGTACGCGGCGGGTGTGATGGATAAGCAAACCTTGCGGCAATTTGATGAGGCCTGCCTGACGGAGGTCATGCCCATGCCGCCGGAGAAGATCCGCGCCCTTCGAGAGGCCTGCCAGGTCAGTCAGTCGGTGTTTGCCCGTTACCTGAACGTCACGGCGTCCTTGGTCAGCAAATGGGAGCGGGGCGAGAAGCACCCGGCGGGGGCTTCACTCAAGCTGTTGAATCTCGTTGAGAGTAAGGGGCTGGACGGTATCGCGTGAGGCAATGGCGCGATGGGTTTCGCGGTGCGCTGACGAGCTGCGCCAGTCCTGGGTGCACGCAAGCCTCACAGCCTCTTGTCACCACCCTCGCCTGCATGAAGCTTCCAGGGCCGAATCTTCTCCAAGACCGGAGCAAGCCCCTTCTCGGCCACCTCGGTATCGTGCGCGGCCTGGGCTCTCAGCCAGTACCCGTTGGACAAACCGAAGAACCGACAGAGCCGTAGGTCGGTGTCCGCAGTGATCGAACGCTTGCCCGCGACGATCTGGCCGATACGTTGCGCGGGCACGCCGATCTCCTTCGCCAAACGGTATTGGCTGATTCCCATGGGCTTGAGGAACTCTTCGAGGAGAATCTCCCCAGGGGTGACTGGGTCAAGTTGGCTCATGACGGTGATACCTCAGTGGTAATCCACGATCTCGACGTCTTCGGCACCTGCCTCGGTCCATCGGAAGCAGACACGCCATTGGTCGTTGATACGGATGCTGAACTCCCCAGCCCTATCGCCACGGAGCGCCTCCAAGCGGTTTCCAGGGGGCACCTGGAGGTCGTCCAGACGGCTGGAGATTTCAAGTTGCCGGAGCTTTCGGCGCGCGACCTTGGAAATATTGGCGAAGCGCCGAACGCGTTCACCTTGGGCGAGTGCTTCAGTGTCGCGGCACTTGTAAGAAGCGACCATGCACCATGGTAACGCCACACGTTACTAGCGACCAGCGTGATGAATTGCGAGAGCCTGTTCGCGGGCAAGCCCGCTCCTACAGGGTTGTCGCCAGGGTCGCGTCAGCGACTCGGTTCAATCTGTAGACACCCCATCAATCCGGCGTGGTCGCTGGGGAAGAGGCCATCCGGGTGCGGGCTATCGAGAACCCGCTCCATGGTCTTCCAACTCGCCTCGGCGTTTTCGGTGATGAAGCGATAGAGGTGGTCAATGCATAGTCCCGGAGCATCGACCGGGCAGGTGGCTGGGGGCGGTTTACCGTCAGTGGCTTCCCAGGCGCCTTGAGCGAGACCTTCGAGCGCGCCCATGGCCGGTCCGTTTGGTTCGGTGTTGAAGTCCCCGCCGAGCACGGTCACATCACAGCGGCTTTCCCCCGTCGCGAATTCCACGATCTGGCCCAACTGGCGCTGGCGCAGGTCCTCGCGATCATCGAGGTGGGTCAGGTGCGTATTGATCACCCGAACCGCAAGACCCTCAACATCCAGGTCCGCCCACTGCGCCCAGCGATCGCCATCCCGTGGGTCTTGCTCCAGGCGGATCGCGCCGCCGTTCACGGGCAGGTCACGGGACAGGATGGCCAGGCCCGACCCGCTGGGGGTGACGGCCCCGTTCAGCGCGCGGGGTTTGAAACGTGCCGGGTGGTAGCTGCAATGCAGCCCAAGCTCGCGGGCGACGCGCCCTGCCGTATCGTGTTCACCGTCGTCGCTGCGGAAGGCCTCTTGCAGCAACAGCAGGTCGGGGTCCAGCTCAGTGAGCGCCTCCACCAGGATGTCGAGGCGGCGGAGATAGTTGCCGTCGCATTTCCAGGTGTTGAAGGTGATGACGCGGAGTTCGGGCATGGGCGGGATGGGGAGAGTTGTGGGAGCGGCGTCCCGCCGCGAAAAATCAATCGGAGAAGAGCGGGGTCAGGTCTTGCCCCGTGCTCGCCTCTTCAACTCCCCTACCC
>JBMYTY010000291.1:0-3100 GCA_049604855.1 Gammaproteobacteria bacterium
CCCACAACTGCTCAAAAATCGGCCGATCGGATCATCAGCCCCAGCATCGCGCCGTGGCCCAGTCCAAGCGCAGTTCGACCAAGTCCAAGAAGACGTCCAAGAAGGCGGCCAAGACCACGGCCAGCATGATCAGGGCGCGCTGCACCGGCAGGGCGAACCCGGCCAGGGCCGCGTACAGGGTCGCGACCGCCAGCCCCACCGCGGCGGAGGCCACGGGAGCTGGCACGCGAAGACCCAGTCGACCCCAGAAGCGCCCCACCCCCAGCACCACCATGCCCGCCAACAGGGAGACATGCAGGCCAGATATGGCCATCAGGTGGCCCGTCCCGGTGCGTCGCAGCACCGCCCATTGTTCCTCGTCCAGGCCCTGGCGGTCGCCCACCACCAGGGCGCGGATGAGGCCGGATTCGCGCCGTTCCCCGATGCGCGCCTCGATCGCCAGGCCGATCCGCTCGCGCAGCCGGGCCAGGGCCACCTGGGCGCCTCCGCCCTGGCTCCGCAACAGGAGCGCATCGCCCCCCCGGACACTGGCGCGGCCATCGAAGCCCTGCTGGGTCAGCCAGCCCTCGTAATCGAAGATGCCCGGGTTGCGAAAGCCACGTGTTCCGCGCAGGCGCAGGGGCAATCGCCAGCGCTGACCGGCTCGCGGGTACGCGCCGGAATCCGCGCCGGAATCCGCGCCGGAATCCGCGCCGGAATCCGCGCCAGAATCCACGCCGGGACGGTACCAGGACACCCGGAGGCGATGCTCCACGGCCCGGCCGTCGAGGCTGTCCACGCGCAGGCTGAAGCGAACCACCCCGTCCCGACGCGCGGGAATGGAGTCGATCCACCCCTCGGCCAGGACGTCGCGCCCGTGCCATCCATCGCCCAACCGGGTCTGCAATCCCGCGTGGGCCTGAAAAAGCGCCCAGGCGAAGCCCAACAGCAGGCCGGACAGCAGGGTCGGCCAGGCGCTGCGCTTCCATGCCGTGGCGCGGAAAGACAGGATCAGGACGGCCACACCGGGGAGCAGCAAAAGGGCCGTAACCACCGTCAGGGAGGGTAGCTGATCCAGGTTATGCACCCACAGGCAACCGCCCAGCACGCCCAGGGCCCACTCCGGGAGTCGGCTGTTGCGTGTCATCAGGGGGGTCCGGACAATCGCCGACTTCGACCCGAGGAGAGAGACCATGAGAAAACCATCCCTGTCGGCGACCGCCCTAGCCGCCCTGTTGATTCCGTTCGCCCCCGCATCGGCGGATGAGGAAGGCCCGGCCCCGTCCGGGGGCCTGACGGTGAAGATTACCCGCACCCTGGAGTCGGTGGAAATCATGCACGCGGGCGAGCCGGTCGTCGTGCAACGGGTGCAGGACACGAAGAACACCATGAACCCGTCCTTTACCAAGACCAGTCGAAAGTGCCCGCCCTTCTGCGTGCAACCCATGAAACTGGCGGCGGGCGTGGAAACCATCGGCGAGATCCAGATGCTGGACTACCTGAAGCGGGCATCCGACGGCGACCAGGGCATTCTGGTCATCGACTCACGCACAACCCCATGGGTAGAGCGCGGCACCCTTCCCGGTACCGTCAGCATTCCCTACAAGAAGTTGAGCCTGCGCAACGGCGACGAAGACGAAATCCTGACCATCCTGGAAGACCAGTTCGGAGCCCTGCGCAACGGGGAGTTCTGGGACTTCAGCAACGCCCGCACCCTGGTGCTGTTCTGCAACGGCATGTGGTGTGGCCAGGCACCGACCAACATCAAACAACTGCTGCGCATGGGCTACCCGGCGCACAAGCTGAAGTGGTACCGCGGAGGGATGCAGGCCTGGGAGACCCTGGGCCTGACCACCGTGAAGCCCTAGGCCGGTAATTTGGACCCAGCGGTCGGAAGACGCCCATCACATGTTTCGGCCAAGGAGGGTCGAAGCGGGCGATACGCATCCGTAAACAAAAGGAAACCCGAACTTCATCGGCCCTCAAGGCTCCATTAACCTGCGTTCTCCACCCACCGGATCAGGCCCTCCATGGACCATCGCCAGCTCATCGACGACGCCATCGAACGGATCGGCACCATCATTCTCGGTAAGGACCACCAGATACGCCTGGCCCTCGCCTGCCTCCTCGCCCGCGGCCACCTGCTGATCGAGGATCTCCCGGGGGTCGGCAAGACCACCCTGTCCCACGTCCTTGCCCAGGTCATGGGCCTGGGTTACCAGCGCATACAGTTCACCTCGGACCTGCTCCCCGCCGACCTGCTCGGGGTGGCGATCTACAACCGCGAGAGTTCCCGCTTCGAGTTCCACCCGGGACCGGTGTTCTCCGAGGTGGTGCTGGCCGACGAGGTCAACCGCGCCACCCCGAAGACCCAGTCCGCGCTCCTTGAAGCCATGGAAGAGGGTCAGGTCACCGTGGAGGGCCAGACCCGCCCCCTGCCCGAGCCCTTTTTCGTCATCGCCACCCAGAACCCGGTACACCAGGTGGGCACTTTCCCTTTGCCCGAGTCCCAGCTCGACCGCTTCCTCATGCGTATCGAGATGGGCTACCCCAGTGCCCAGGCCGAACGCGCCCTGCTCAAGGGCGAAGACCGCAACCGCCTGCGCGCCCGCCTGCAACCCGCGCTGACGCCCGCTCAGGTGCTGCAACTACAGAACGTGGTGGACACCGTCCACGTGTCCGACCCCATCCTCGATTACGTGCAGGCACTGCTGGACGCCAGCCGTCGTTCCCCCGACTTCCCCATCGGGCTGTCCCCCCGCGCCGGCCTGGCACTGCTGCGGGCGGCCCGTTCCTGGGCGCTGGTCACGGGCAACGACGCCGTGGTTCCCGAGCATGTGCAGGCGGTCCTGCCCGCCGTGGTCACCCATCGCCTGCGCTCCGCCACGGACCTCGGCGGCCAGGCCCAGGAACACCCGTCGGACATCCTCGTCAAGTCAGTCGCCGTCACCTGAGCCGGTACCCGGTCTTGAATTTCGAGTTCATCAAGCTGACGGCCCCGCCGCACATGCGCGGGGCCCCAAAACGCCCATGCGGAGTGGCGACGTGGTGAGCGCAACGCTCAACACCTGGTTTGAGACCCTGGCCGACCGCCTGCGCCGCTCGCGCGGCCTGGACCGGC
>JBMYTY010000292.1:0-3099 GCA_049604855.1 Gammaproteobacteria bacterium
GTGCGGGAATCGATGACGATGATGGAATCATCACCATCAGACATCTTCTTGGCGTAATCCATGACCTCACGCTCGGCGATGGTTTCCACGCCGGGGGCCAGCGTTGAGGGCTGGATACAGAACGGAGGGCAGGGACGCGAAGTCTTGGCGAAGGCCGGGTTCACGGTGTTGGCATTGTTGGGGTTGCGGCGGATGTCCACGGCTTTGCCGTTGTGCTTCACGGAGACATGACCCATGTCGCCCCAGATGTTCACGGGCTTGCCACCGTGGCTGCCAGCGAGGGCGGATCCGGAGGCACTGAGACCGATCGCCATGGTGATGGCAACCGCGATTTTCGTGATTTTCATATTCTCTCCTCTAACCTTTGGTTTTTCAGGTTTGTACGTATGCGCCGTCGGGACCGACGGCATCAAACAAAACCCGCGGCACGGTAGTCGCGGCCGCGGGTTTTAATCTCCTTGAACCGACTGGTGCGTCAGGATTCAGTCGCAATCAGGCTCTTCCTCGCCACCCTTTTTCTTTTCGGTTTTCTCGGTCTTGGCTCCGTCCTTGGCATCATCCGCGGCGGCAATCATGGGCTGGGCGGTGAAGGAGACGAGCGCGAGAAGGGCGAGGAGCTTGAGTAAAGTCTGTTTGATCATGGTGGTTCTCCTTAGATTGCACAGCATGCTGTACCGGTCGCAACCGGCTCCCCACAGCGCCGCGAATCGTTATCTCTGTGGTCTAAATGGGTTGTTAGGGTAATACCGAACACATTAGCCAACTTTCCCGGAGGCCTCAAGGCCGCCGCCAGATTGAACCGGCATCAACGAGTCAGCCCCGCCGCGTGTTGCGCGCGATGAAGCATGGCTTCAAGTTGTTCAAGGTTGATGGGACCAATGTGTCGGGCGACATACTCCCCTTGGGGATTGACGAGGAACGTGGATGGAAGGCCCTTCAGGGGTTCGAAGGGGACCAGGGGTGTCTGCTCGATGCGCAGCACGGGGTAGTTGATCGCATAGCGTTGGATGAAGTTCCGCAGCGCGTCGATCTCCGGGTACTCGAAATTGATCCCGATCACCATTGCGCGATTTACGGGTGTGCCGGGATCGTCAGATTCGCGCGCGGACCAGCGTTCATGGAATTGGTTGAGGTTTGGGATTTCCTCTATGCAGGGGCCGCACCATGTGGCCCAGAAATTCAGTACCACCCACTGCCCGCGGTAGTCAGAAAGCCGATGGTTCTCTCCTGAGGTATCGGCCAGCGAAAACTCGACGGGTTCCGCGTGAGCCAGCGGGCACAGGAACAGCCACGCCAAGAAGATCCATGACTGCATGCGTCGCGTTCGGTGATACACGGCGGGCAAGGCGTTGGCGTTTGTGGTCTCGGTTCGGATCATGGTCGAGCGTTGTCGGGCGCTGGCTTTGATAATCGGATCAATGCGTCTCTCGAGGGAGGATAGTGCGGTAGGGCGCGACGATACCAAGTGATTGCTGCCTCGCGACTCGCGTTTTCGATGAGTCCGAGCTCGTTGAGAAGACCTAGGTTGTGACAGGCCTCTGGATGATTGTGTTCCGCGGCCCGTGCAAACCAATGGGCGGCTTCCGAGTAGTCTTGTTCAACGGAGCCACCTTCCGCGAACAGACGCCCAAGGTTGTTCGCGGCGCCTGCGTGCCCCCTGCGTGCCGCCCGGGCGTAAAGGGTCGAGGCTCCCTCCGTCACGTTATCGGGTGTGACACCTTCTTCAACGAGGACAGCGAGGCTGAACAGTCCTTCCAAGTGTCCGCGTCGCGCTGACTCCGCATACCAATAAGCGGCGGCCTTGAGGTCCTGCTCGACGCCATGGCCACTGTCAAATGCGCTGGCCAAGCTGAACTGGGCATCCCGGTCGCCGTTTTTTGCGTCTCGTGTAAGACCGGAGATCAGGTCTGGAGCGGGGGAGGCTTGCGACTCGGAAATCGGAGCGGACAGGGCCAGGATCAGACCGCCGACAAAAAGCAATGCCCTGGCCGTGGTCGGCTGGGCGCGAGGAGGAGTTCGAGTAGGCACGGGGTAGCCTCAGTGGGGCGGACGCGGTACGCCGTCTTGAGATAAGGACGGCGCGAGACATGGTCTGGCCGACGTATTTGGACGTGATTCGGCAACTGATCTGGTGCGTTTTCAAGAGCTTGGGAACGGATTCAGTGCATGACCCGCTTGTGGAGGATTCGGGTCTGCCCGGGTCAGCCATGGCATCGAATCTGACCGAAAAGCGAGGATACACGGGGGAGTGGGTTCGCCAAGCGTGTGTTGACCACGGCTGGATCACCTATCGCACGGTTTGGCACGGAGTCTGCTAACTGGATTTTAACTTCGTGACTCTGTTATATTAGAAAAGACTTATTTAATAATATGGCGTTCACTCGACGAATGACCCGGTGGCTGCTATGAACTTGCTCAGGGATTTTCCCGCTAACGGTTCGCTGAACATGAAAAAAGAGGACATCAAGCTGGCCTGGAATGGCGCGGAGCGGTGTCAGAACTGTGGAGTTCGGCATTTGGTTCTGTTCGCCGACCTGGAGCAGAGCGATTTCGCATTGATACATGAGCCGATCGAGGAGGGCGCGTTCGATTCGGGAACCACGATCTACCGCGCTTCTGAACAGGCGCACAGCGTGTTCACCATTCGCTCGGGCTTGGTGAAGCTGGTTCGTTATCTTCCGGATGGAACCCAACGGATCACGCGTCTGTTGAAACAGGGTGATGTGTTGGGGCTTGAGTCGGTGTTGGGTGACCGTTACGACCATACTGCCATCGTGCTCGACCGGGCCGAGGTGTGCCGCATACCGCGCGCCGTGATCCGGCGGTTGAACAATGAGACCCCCCGCCTGGCGACGCAACTCATGGCCCGCTGGCAGCAGGCTCTGGCGGATGCGGACTCCTGGCTCACCGATTTGAACACCGGAACGGCGCGAGAGCGAATCGCCCGCCTTTTACTTCGTCAGCAGGAGGCAAACCCGGGGATGGGGTTTCATTTGCTCGGCCGCGAGGACATCGGTGCGATGTTGGGCATAACCACGGAGACCGCTTCGCGAACAGTCGCCCAGTTCAAGCGCGAAAAACTTATCGTCGATCAGGGCG
>JBMYTY010000293.1:0-3098 GCA_049604855.1 Gammaproteobacteria bacterium
AAGAAACCGCCCGGGCGCGGCCCAATGGGCCAGGGTCGCGCACAGGTCCAGGGGCTCTTCAACCGTCTGCCAGGCGGGGTCGCGTCCTTGGCGGTGACGGGCGATACGCGCGGTCATCTCCGGGTCTCCGGCCTCGGCCGTGGCGATATAGACCACCTCCAGACCCGAGGCCGTGGCCAGGCGCTCGGCCAGGGCACTCTTGCCTGAACGCGCTCCCCCCAGGATGAGCTGCTTCATGAGCGCCGCACCCTGTCCAGCGTGGCGCACAGCTCCTCCGCGCCATCGAGGATGCGCGGCGTGTGACGCTGCAGGTGGTCGGGATGGATATACACCAGGTGTCCCTCATCCACCGCGCGCAGGCCGGGCCAACGCCGCCATTGCTCGAGCCACTCCCGCGCCCCATTCGCCATGCCCCCGGCGACGATCACACGCGGATTACGATCCAGCACGGCCTCCACGCTGACCACCGGCGCGAGTCCGTCCAGGTCAGCGAAGACATTGCGCCCCCCGCACAGCTCCATGACCCGGCTCACCAGGTGCTCGCCGTTCAGGGTGGTCACCGGTCTTGCCCAGACCTGGTAGAACACCTCCACGGGTTCTCGACCGGCATAGCGTTCGCGCAGGGAACGCAATCGCTCGCGGAAGTGCGCGGCGGCCTTGTCCGAAACCCCGGAGGTACCCGCCAAACGGCCCAGGGCCTCCAGGGTGCGCGGGATGTCCTCCAGGCTACGCGGCTCACTGCTGAATACATTCAGCCCCAGGCGGCGCAACTGCGCGACACGACGTGCTCCATTACCACTCTCCCAGGTCACCACCAGGTCCGGATTCAGGGCCAGGATCCGTTCCAGGTCGGGCCCCTCGTAACTGCCCAGGCGGGGCAGCGAGCGGGCGGCCTCCGGATAGTTGCTGAACTCGACGGCGCCCACCATGGCCTTCCCGGCCCCGGCGGCGAACAGAAGCTCCGTCAGATGAGGTGACAGGGCGACGATGCGTTGCGCCGGCGCGGACAGCCTTAGCACGTGTCCGCTGTCATCCGTGACCGCGTGCGCGGGGGCAAGCGCCCCGAACAAAAGCAGCATCAGCATCAGCACCGGCCGTCGGCCTGGCGCCCCGTTCATGGGCGCGAGCGTGATCACCGCAAGGCCCACTCCATCTCGAAGGCCACGTTTCGCTCCGGTGCGGGAAAAGCACCAAAGGCGGTCTCAAAGCCTTCGTACTTCTCGTCCAGGGCGTTGTTGAGCTTGGCCGACAGGGTGAGATCACCGAGCCGGTAACGCAGGTTGAGGTTGAAGACCGTGTCACTGTCGGCCGAGGGCGCTGCATTGGCGTTGTCACCGGAGACATGCCGCTCCCCGGTGAACAGCATCTCGCCATACAGGGAAAGCGCATCGGTAAAACGGTAATCGCCGGACACGCGGGCGCTGTTGCTGGGTACGTAGGAGATGTGCCGGTCCTGGTTCACGCCGGACAGGAAACGCGCATCGGTATAGGCGTAGCTGGCGGCCAGGGTGAGCCGCTCGAACAGGACGGTGTCACCCTCGATCACCACGCCCTGGTGGCGGGTGGGGTCGAAGTTCACGTTGGCCCCGGCGAAGAACGACCCGGGCGGCGCGGTAGCCGTGGGATCGAAGGCGATCTCATCCTCCAGGTTCAGGCGGTAAAGGTTTACGGCGAATCGGTTCACTCCCTCGCGCCACTCGGCCCCGGCCTCCCAGGACTCGCCGGTCTGGTTGCGCAGCACGTTGCCCGGCGAGGTGAAGGCCTGCTCATCGATCTTGGGAAAGCGGAAATTCTGGTCCACGCGGCCGAACAGGCGCCAGGTCGGCGACCATTGGTGACTCACGCCCAGCTCGCCCACGGTCTCCTCGAAGTCGAAGTCCTGGCCCCCGGGCGAGGTCAGGGCATCGGTGATCTGGTTGTCCTGGCGGGCATGGCGGATACCGCCCGTCACCGACCAGTCGCGGGCGACCGGGACGGTCAGCTGGGCGTACAGGCTACGGTTATCGAGACTGTTGTCGCGGTTGGTGAAGGCACTGGCGATCCGGTAGCGCGCCTCCTCCAGGTCCGCCCCGGCGGTCAGCAACAGTTCATCGCCATTGAAGGGGATGGCGCCGATCAGCCGCGGGTTGAGGCTTTTCTGATTGCGGTCCTGACGCCCCGCCCCGCCGAAAGCCACGAACGTATTGTCGGCGTCACTCTGGGTCGCCTCGGTGGCCAGGGTCCAGGAGTCGTTCAGGTCCCACTCCAGACCCACACGTTCGACGGCGGTCTCCGTATCGGAGAAATCGGTTGTCTGACCGGGCGCCGCCTGCTGGCGGTTGACGGCGATCTGGGCCGCGGTCAGAGCACCGGGAGTTTGCAGGTCCTCGTCCGAGCGCAGGATCTCGGCAAAGACCAGGCCGTAGTCATGGGCGTATTCCAGCCGGGCGAAAAGCTTGTCGGACTCCAGGCGGTTGTGATCGCGATAGTTGTCGCTCTCTTTCACACCCATGCTCACGCGCGCGGCCAGCCCGCTGTCGAAGCGGTCCTCGACGCTGGCCTCCAAACGCGTGCCGCCGAAACCATCCACACCCACGCTGATACGGCCGTTCAGGTCCTGGGGACGCCGCGTGATGATATTGATCACCCCGCCGACGGCCTGGTCACCAAACAAGGTGCCCGCCCCGCCCTGGATGATCTCCACCCGCTCGATGTCCCTGATGTGCACCTGGGACAGGTCCGGACTGCCAATATCGCCGTTGTTCAGGCGACGGCCGTCCACCAGGATGAGGGTGTTGGAATGGGCGCTCTCGCTGAAACCGCGCATGCCGACGCTGGTGTTGCGGCCGTCACCGAACAGGTCAGTCACCACCAGACCCGAACGGGCGCGCAGCAGATCGGCCACGCTGGTGGCACCGGAGGCTTCGATCTCATCGCGGCCGATCACGCTGATCGCCGCCGGAGTCGGCACGTCCGAGCGCTCGGAACGGGTCGCCGATACGACCACATCAGGCACTTGGAGCACCGCGTCGGAGGCGACCGCGGAAAGCGGAACGCAGAGCGTGGAAAGGATGGCCACCATGACAGGTGGCAGGGGGGGAAACCGGGTCATTGCATTC
>JBMYTY010000294.1:0-3097 GCA_049604855.1 Gammaproteobacteria bacterium
TTGGCCCAAGCGGCCACTCCAGATGGTCGATCACCAGCGGGGAAAATCCGCGCTGACCCGCTGGACCGTCCTTGATCGTGATTCATCAACACGAACCTCGCGTATGGACCTGAATCCATTGACGGGCCGCACGCATCAACTACGCGTGCACATGGCCGCCATGGGCCACCCCATCCTGGGCTGCCCCTTCTATGCCCCAGCCCCGGTTTTGGAGGCGGCACCGCGACTGCTGCTGCACGCACGGTCCTTGAGCCTTCGGCAGGCTGATGGCAACACCCTTCAGCTGAACGTACCCGCCCCCTTCTGAGAGGGTGTTTACGGACTTCGGGGCCTTTCGAGTGCACCCACCGGGTTGGCGGCCTCACACCCCCGCACTGTCTTGCACGTCGTGGAAGCAGCGGTCACAATCGAGCGTTATTGTGCAACGCAACAACGGCCAGTACCACCGCGATGACGCCCCTGGCGCGCTATAAGAAAGCCCTCCAATCCCCTGATTTCACCGCGGATTCCGCCCAGGAGGCAGCGGTCCGTGCCCTGGATGCACTCTGGCATCGAATACAGGCACGCCCAAGCGGGAACAGCGACGGCGGTGGTTTCTTCAAGAAGCTGTTCGGTGCCAAGAGCCAGAGCATTCGCCCCGAAAAGGGTCTCTACCTCTGGGGCGGAGTCGGTCGAGGCAAGACCTGGCTCATGGACAGCTTCTTCGACACCCTGCCCTTCGAAGGCAAGCACCGGTACCACTTCCACCGCTTCATGCAGCGCATCCATCGTGAGATGCACATGCTCAAGGGCACCGCTGATCCGCTGAATACCGTAGCCGACAAGATCGCGGCTGAGGGCAAGGTACTGTGCCTGGATGAGATGCACGTCAGCGATGTCGCCGACGCGGCCATCATGAACCGCCTGCTCGGGGGCCTTTTCGAGCGTGGCGTCTGCCTGGTCACCACATCCAATCGCCAACCGGACGATCTGGCTCAGGAGTACATGCTCAAACGCATGTTCACGGAGGCCATCGGGCTCATCAAGGACCATACCGATATTCTCAATGTGGATGGCGGTACCGATTACCGCCTGCGCACCCTGGAGCAGGCCTCTACCTGGTATCACCCCCTGGGCGAAAACACCGACAGGGCCCTGGACGATGCGTTCATCAAGAGTGCCGCCGTGGCTCATGACAAGCCTCCGATCATCACCATCAACGAGCGCCAGATGGAAACGGTGCGCTGGACCGAGGGCGTGGTGTGGTTCGATTTCGACGTGATCTGCGGCGTGCCGCGCGCACGCACCGACCTGATCGAGATCGCCCGTTATTTCCATACCGCCCTCATCTCGGACATTCCCCAGCTCGACGACGCGAAGAACGACTTCGCACGCCGCTTCACCCACCTCATCGATGAGTTTTACGACCGGAGCGTCAAGGTCATCGTGTCCTGCGCCGTACCCATCGAGCAGTTGTACACGGGCACCGAACTGGCCTTCGAGTACGAGCGCACTCTGAGTCGCCTGCAAGAGATGCAATCGGCGGAGTACCTGTCACAGCCGCACCGGCCGTAGCTGGGGTTTCCGCGAACGGGAAACAACGCGCCACCGGCGAAAATGCGTCGTGATTGACCTCCGTTCGTTTTCTCCCGGATCAGCGCGATCCGGGGCGTCGGGTTTCAAATCCCGCGGGCGGATTCCGCTAGACTCACAGTCCGAACCGCTGACGAGGTACACACCGTTGACCACTCTCGACCCCACCATCTTCCGCGCCTATGACATCCGCGGAATCGTCGACACCGCCCTCAGCGAAGAGGCGGTCCGTGGCATCGGTCAGGCCTTGGGCAGCGAGGCGCGATTGCGCGGAGAGACGGCGGTGGCCGTGGCCCGAGACGGTCGGCTCTCCGGCCCACGACTGGTCGACGCCCTCGCCGAGGGCCTCATGGCCGCGGGCTGCGACGTGATCGATGTCGGCCGCACGCCCACCCCCGTGGGCTACTTCGCCGCCGCCGTCCTCGATGAGACCAATTCCTGTGTCGTGGTCACCGGGTCTCACAACCCACCCGATTACAACGGGCTGAAGATGGTCCTCGCGGGCGAGACCATAGCGGGCGACATGATCCAGACCCTGTACCGGCGCATTGTGGAAAACGACTTTGAACAGGGGAATGGCAGCCGCCGGAGCATCGACCTCGAACCCCGTTACCAGGAACGGGTCATTTCTGATGTGAAGCTGTCCAAGCCCCTCAAGCTGGTGGTGGACTGTGGCAACGGTGTCGCGGGCGAACTGGCACCCCGCGTGCTCAAGGCCCTGGGCTGCGACGTGACCGAGCTGTTCTGCGAAATCGACGGCAACTTCCCCAATCACCACCCCGATCCGAGCAAACCGAAAAACCTGCGCGACCTGATCCAGGCCATGGACGAAACCGGAGCTGACCTGGGCCTGGCTTTCGATGGCGATGGCGACCGGGTGGGCGTGGTCACCCCGAAGGGCAACATCATCAATGCGGACCGCCTCCTCATGCTGTGGGCGCGGGACGTACTCAGTCGGGACGCTGGTGCCACCATCATCTACGACGTGAAATGTTCCACCCATGTCGAGCGCGCGATCCGCGATGCGGGTGGTCAGCCTCTGATGTGGAAGACAGGCCATTCCCTGATCAAGGCGAAGATGAAGGAGACCGGCGCGGCCCTGGCCGGAGAGATGTCCGGTCACGTGTTTTTCAAGGAACGTTGGTACGGGTTTGACGACGCCGTGTACGCCGCCGCGCGACTTCTGGAGATTCTCGCGAAGGACGGCCGTGATGCGGACACGGTTTTCGACGAGCTGCCCGACAGTGTCAATACCCCGGAGCTGAACACCTGCATGGAAGAAGGGGCCACCTTCGCCTTTATCGACAAGCTCAAGGCCGAGGCGGATTTCGGACCGGATGCACGCATCAACGATATCGATGGTCTGCGCGTCGAGTTCGACGATTGCTGGGGTCTGGTGCGCTCATCCAACACCACACCCTGCCTGGTCATCCGCTTCGAGGCCGACAGCGAAGAGGCCCTGGAGCGCATCCAAAGCCTGTTCCGGTCGTGCATGCTGGCGACCAAGCCCGACCTCGACCTGCCC
>JBMYTY010000295.1:0-3094 GCA_049604855.1 Gammaproteobacteria bacterium
GGTGGTGATTCGCCGGGTTTGAAGGCATCCAGGTCCACGCCATTGGGGAACCAGCCGGTACCCGCACCCGGGGCAAATTCATTGAGCAGGTCGAGTTCACCGGGGGTGATCACCGTGTTCATGTCGAACGACTGCGCCAAACGGGCCTCGGCATGGCGCAGCTTGGTGCCTTCGAGCCAGTAGCCCATGGACCTGGGCCAGGAATGAAATCCGGCATAGTCCAGCCATTTCTGGGAGTCGATATCGACAAAGTCCAGCAAGCGGGGAATCGATCGGTTCCGTCCCAGGAAATGGGCTACGGATGAACAGTGGACCATGGCGAAGTCCGCCTCGCCTGCTTCGACCATACCCCGCACACGGCGCGCGAGTGCGGGTGAGTGGAAGTAGCCCATGCTCGACGGGGTGGTCGTGGCCAGACGACTGACCATGCGCAGCTTCTGCGCCCATTCGGTGACCGGCTCGGAGATGACCGCGCTGCAATAGTCCGCCAGGGCCTTGGCGCCTTCACGCTCTTCCTCGTCGCGCACCGGGGCGGCGACGGTGACCTGGTGACCCTGTTCCTGGAGCCAACGCACGGAATGAAAGGCGCGGATCTTGGCGCCGCCCTTGGGCGGGTAGGGTTGGCGGTGGGTGACGAAGAGGATGCGCAAGATGGGTACCGGGCGAAGACGGGCCGGATGGAGAGCCCAGCATTCTAAGCCAGGGGTCGGCCGGTCGATAGCGCCGACCGCGCAGGTTAGGGAACGCACCCGCGTCGTGCCCCGGCATGGGCCCCGCATGGGCGATAGCCCCCGTTTTACTCCGGCCCGGGTTGAGTAGACTGGGAGGCCTGAACACCACCCTTGGAGCCTCGCCGCCCATGCGCATCCTTCATGTGCTGGACCACTCGGTGCCATTGCACAGCGGATACACCTTCCGCACCCTGGCGATCCTGCGTGAGCAGAGGGCGCGGGGCTGGCATACGGATCATGTCACCAGCAGCAAACAGACCGGTGCCAGCGAGCCGGTGGAAGAGGCCGAGGGGCTCACCTTTTACCGCACCTTCCCCGCCAGTGGGCTGCTATCGAAATTGCCCGTGGTCAACCAGTGGGCCGTGATCCGCGATCTTGAGCGGCGTCTGGACGAGATCATTCCCGAACTCAAGCCCGATGTGTTGCACGCCCATTCACCGGCCCTGAACGGGGTTGCGGCGGTGCGTGCCGGGCGCCGTCACGGAATTCCCGTGGTCTACGAGGTGCGTGCCTTCTGGGAGGACGCCGCCGTCGATCATGGCACCACCACGGAGGGCAGCCTGCGCTACCGGCTGACCCGGGGTATCGAGACCTGGGTGCTGAAACGGGCCCAGGCGGTGACCACCATCGCGGAGGGCCTGCGTGGCGACATGCTGGCACGCGGTATCCCGGCCACGAAGGTCACGCAGATACCCAATGCGGTGGACCTGGCACGATTCGACGGCACCACCACCCGCGATGAGGAACTGCGCCGGGAACTCGGCCTGGACGGCTGCGCGGTCGTTGGCTTTATCGGCTCGTTCTACGGCTATGAGGGGCTGGGACTGCTGGTGGACGCACTGCCCGCCATGTTGGCTAAGCGTCCCGATGTACGACTGTTGTTGGTGGGTGGCGGGTTCCAGGAGGCCAACCTCAAGGCCCAGGTGACGCGGATGGGGCTGGAAGACAAAGTCATCTTCACCGGCCGTGTGCCCCACGAGCAGGTACAGCGCTACTACGGCCAGGTGGATGTGCTCGTCTATCCGCGTCTGTCGAAACGCATCACGGAGTTGGTCACCCCGCTCAAACCGCTGGAGGCCATGGGCGAGGGCCGACTCATGGTGGCCTCCGATGTGGGAGGGCACAAGGAACTGATCGAGGATGGCAAGAACGGCGTGCTGTTCCGGGCCGGGGATGCCTCCGCCCTGGCCGATGCCGTGACCGGATTGTTGGATGCACCGGAGCGTTGGGCGGCGATCCGCGCAGCCGGTCGTGATTACGTGGAGACGGAACGTAACTGGGCCGCCGTGGTCGCGCGATACGAGGATGTATACGCGGCGGCGCTCGGGGCGGCATAGGGGGACGGGGCGTGTCCGAGGGTTTCCTGCCAAGGGATCGTCTGGACGCGTTGATCGAGGTGCTGCATGCGCGCGGCATGGCGGTGTTGGGACCACGCCTGGAGGACGGTGTCATCCGCATGGCACCCATCCGCGGTGCCGCGGATCTGCCTGTGGGTCTGGTGGCCGATCATGGTCCCGGGCGCTACCGGCTGGCATCGGCGGATGACCGCTCCGCGACCCGCCTGTTCGACTGGGCAAGCGCCCCGGCGGTCCTGAAACCCCTGCTGTTTTCCCCTGTCGAGACGCTGATCCGGACGCGTCGCGACGCGTCGGGCCACCTGCATTTCGAGACCGTATCGGCGGACCCGGAACCGAGCGCGGTAATTGGTGCAAGGGCCTGCGACCTCGCGGCCCTTGCCCTGAACGATGCGCACTTCATGGGCCAGGGGCGGGTCACTGACACTCACTACGCGGCGCGGCGACGGTCGCTGTTCATCGTCGCGGTGGATTGCCACCGTTCGGCCGACACATGCTTCTGCGCATCCACGGGCGATGGTCCCGGGGTGAGCGGGGGCGCTGACCTGGGCCTCGCCGAGTTGGAGGCCGGATTCCTGGTGCGGGCCTACAGCGCGTCGGGGCACCAGTTGCTGGCCGCCCTGGAGACTGAACCCGTCGGTGCCGACCAGATCGCCGAGGCCCGTTCCGCGGTCGGGGCCGCGGCCCGTGAACAATCCCGGCAACTGCCGGGCGATACCCTTCACCAAGGTTTGTGGGCCGCCCTGGATCATCCGCGCTGGGATGACGTCGCCCGGCGCTGCCTGTCCTGTGGCAACTGCACGGCCCTTTGCCCGACCTGCTTCTGCCACGACGTGGAGGAACATCCTGCCTTGGACGGCGAGCTCAGCGTGACGGAACGTCACTGGGATTCCTGCTTCACGGCGACCCATGGACACATGGCGGGTTGGCGGGTGCGACCCGATGTGCGCAGTCGCTATCGCCAATGGATTACCCACAAACTGGCGGGATGGGTGGACCAGTACGGGC
>JBMYTY010000296.1:0-3085 GCA_049604855.1 Gammaproteobacteria bacterium
AAACAGGCTTCCGTGCTGCGCATCATCAACGCGTTCCGCGTTCGCGGCCATCAGCAGGCCGCCATCGATCCCATCGACTACCGTCCACTCGGCGAGGTTCCCGATCTCGACCCGACGTTCCATGGGCTCACGGAACAGGACCTCGACACCGTGTTCAACACGGGTTCGCTCGCGGCCGATGCGTCCATGCCGCTGCGCGACATCCTCAACTTCGTACAGAGGGTGTACACCGGGCCCATCGGCGCCGAGTACATGCATGTCACCAGCACCGATCAGAAGCGTTGGATGCAGGCCCGCCTTGAGGGCACCCGCCTTGATCCGGGATTCAATGCCGAACAGCGCAAACACATCTACGGACGGGTGGCAGCCGCCGAGGGACTGGAGCGCTACCTGCACACCAAGTATGTCGGACAGAAGCGCTTCTCTCTTGAAGGTGGAGAAAGCCTGATCCCGGCACTGGACGAGATCATCCAGAGGTCCGGCGCCCAAGGCATCAAGGAAACCGTGGTCGGCATGGCCCACCGGGGTCGGCTCAATGTGCTGGTCAATATCCTGGGCAAGAACCCGGCCGAACTGTTTGCAGAATTCGAAGGGCGCAAGCAGATCGCCAGTGGTTCCGGTGACGTCAAATACCACATGGGCTTTTCCTCCGATGTCGTGACGGCGGGCGGCCACATGCACCTGGCCCTGGCCTTCAATCCCTCGCACCTAGAGATTGCCAACCCCGTGGTGGAGGGTTCGGTGAAAGCCCGCCAGGTCCGCCGCGGCGATGAAAGCGGCGCACAGGTCCTACCGATCCTGATCCACGGTGACGCCGCTTTCGCCGGCCAGGGCGTGGTCTCCGAGACCCTCAACATGTCGCGCCTGCAGGGCTACGACACCGGCGGCATGATCCGTCTCGTGGTGAACAACCAGATCGGTTTCACCACGTCCGACCCCCTGGATGCACGCTCAACCCATTACTGCACGGACGTGGCCAAGATGGTCAACGCCCCCATCCTGCACGTGAACGGCGACGACCCGGAGTCGGTGGTATTCGCCGCCCAGATCGCGCTGGACTACCGCATGGAATTCCGCCGTGACGTGGTTCTGGACATCGTCTGCTACCGCCGCCATGGCCACAACGAAGCGGACGAGCCGGCTGCCACACAGCCCACCATGTACCAGAAAATCCGCCAACGCCCGACCACCCTGGAGGTCTACGGAAAGCGCTTGGAAGCGGAAGGCGTAATGGACGACGGCACGCTTAAATCCATCCGCGAGGGGTACCGCGACGCCCTCGATGACGGCCGATGCGTGGCCAACGGGGTCACCGACAAGCCAGAACCCAACGAATTCGCCGTCAACTGGGGGCCCTATATCGGCAGCCAATGGGACGACGAAGTCAGTACCGCCGTACCCGAGGAAGAACTCAAACACCTGGCCGAGTTGCAGCTTCAACTTCCGGACGGCTTCCCGCTGCATCCACGGGTCGCGAAGATCATCGAAGCACGGGGCAAAATGGCCATGGGCGGCATGGCCATGGACTGGGGCTTCGCGGAGACCCTCGCTTACGCCACCTTGATCAAACAGGGCTACCCCATCCGCCTGTCCGGCCAGGACTGCGAGCGCGGGACCTTCTTCCACCGCCACTCGGTATTGCACAACATCGAAACCGGTGAGGAATTCACCCCGCTGGCCAACCTGTTCCCCCATCAGAAGGATTACACCGTGATCAACTCGGTGTTGTCGGAGGAAGCGGTGTTGGGCTTCGAATACGGCTACGCCACGGCGGAACCCGACACGCTCACCATCTGGGAGGCGCAGTTCGGAGATTTCGCCAATGGCGCCCAGGTGGTCATCGATCAGTTCATCACCTCTGGCGAAACCAAGTGGGGCCGCCTCTGTGGTCTCGCCATGTTCCTGCCTCATGGCATGGAGGGTCAGGGACCGGAGCACTCATCCGCGCGCCTTGAGCGTTACCTGCAGCTGTGCGCCGAGAAGAACATCCAGGTCTGCGTGCCCACCACGCCCGCCCAGGCCTTCCACATGATCCGGCGACAGATGGTGCGCCCCTACCGCAAGCCGCTCATCGTGATGACCCCGAAGTCACTGCTTCGCCACAAGCTGGCCGTGTCCACGCTGGACGACCTCGCCCAGGGGCGATTCCAGAATGTCATCGACGAGATTGACGATCTGAGCCCCGGCAAGGTGGAGCGTGTTGTCATGTGCTCCGGCAAAGTGTTCTATGACCTGCTAGAGGAGCGCCGCAAACGCGAGCTCGACAGTGTCGCCATAATCCGGATCGAGCAGCTGTACCCATTCCCGCGCGCTGAGTTGCGCGATGTCCTCAAGCGCTACACGCACGCGAAAGAGCTGGTGTGGTGCCAGGAGGAACCCCGCAACCAGGGCGCCTGGTATCCGATTCAGCATCGCCTTCTGGATTGCAAACGACCGCGCCAGACTCTGCGTTATGCGGGCCGCGATGCGGCGGCTTCGCCCGCGGCCGGTTATATGTCATTGCATGTCGCTCAACAAAAGGCTTTGGTGGACGACGCCTTGAGCTGAAGCCACCAAACGCAGACCACGAATCCATTCCATAGATCAGCGACGCCGCCAAACCCTCCCATGAGCGGCCGTACCGACCCAGCCGGAAAAATCCCGTTATGAGCATCGAAGTCCGAGTACCCACCCTGCCTGAGTCCGTGGCGGACGCCCAACTGGTCGCTTGGCAGAAACAACCTGGCGACAAGGTGAGCCGGGACGAGAATCTGGTCGAGATCGAAACCGACAAGGTCGTTCTCGAGGTCCCTTCTCCCGCTGACGGCGTACTGGAAAAGATCGTCGCCGCCGACGGCACAACGGTGACCGCGGGTGAGGTGATCGCGGTAATCGGTGAAGGCGACGGCGCCGGAACAGGGGCCGCATCGGACCCGGCCCCCACCCAGGCACCAAAGGCCGCACCAACGGAATCGGACGCCCCCACGGGCGGTGCCCTCGGACCCGCCGCCCGTCGCCTTGTGCAGGAACATGGCCTGGACGCGGGCAAGATTCCCGGCACCGGCAAGGACGGCCGGGTGACCAAGGCTGATGTGCAGGCCTACGT
>JBMYTY010000297.1:0-3071 GCA_049604855.1 Gammaproteobacteria bacterium
GGGATTGGATCAGCGCCTCGGCTTCGGGGTGCGGGGTCGGCACGGAAACACGCTCAGTAATGAACCACCTCGCGCATACTGACCGCTCCCGGATCCCGGTCCGGTCCGGAGTCGCTCAAGGTGAACTCAAAGATGATCTGGCGTGAGGGAAGGTCCGATACGTTGAATTCCTCCGGCAACTGAGAATCGTGGAAAAACGCCGTGCGGTACGGCGAATGCGGATCGCGGGTGTCGGTGATCCACAAACCCGGCGAAATCTCCGACATGAACCGCAAGAACCCGAAGCCCTTGTGATCATCGTGGTGATAGCAATAACCGCGGATGCGTGATCCCAGGCGCCCCCAGGCCTTGCCCGTGCCGCTGCGGTCGGGCAGCAGGTCGGGAACGAGGTAGCCCGAGGTGTACATATCCGCCTCGCGACGCAGTTCCGCTGACACATTCTCGAAGGCCAGTACCTCGACCCGGCAACCGTTGTTCTGCAGGGCTTTCACGACCTGGGTGAAGTCGCCATCGCCGGTGACCATGATGACCCGGTCCAGGTTCTGGGACTGCAACAGCACGTCCACCGCCATATCCAGGTCGGAATTCGCCTTGCCATAGCGGTTGCCATTCTCGTCCGTGTACCAGCGCACCTCCTTCTGGATGACCTTGTAACCAAACTCCCGCAACACGGCGAAATAGTTGAGGGTCTTGGCCTTGTAAACCCGGTCTTCCCGGGCACGTTCCACATCATAGGCGACATAGGCATTGAGGCGGATCGCCTCCGCGCCGTCGCGGCAGGCGAACTGGCGCAATACGTCGTACTGCATACCGAATCCGCCGTTTCGCATCATATTGGCGACATCAACATACACACCCACCTTCAAGGCCGACCGGGCTACGTTCATAAATATTCTCTTCTGATTCTCGATATTAAGATTTTGATTTCCCTGAAAATTATTGCGCGGCAGTCCATTGCCCCGGGGCCACTGGAGAACGGGTCCCGGATGGATTCGGGCGACGGGGGATAACGCGACGCACGCTCGACCCCGTAACCTGACCCGTTTACTCCCTATCAGGGAGCGTCACGTTGACCTCCAGTACCTCGCACCCATTGTCCTTCTCCACATTGACCTTGAGGTCATCGGGAGCGATGGACACATACTTGCTGATAACGGCCAGCAGTTCCTGTTGCAGGCGGGGCAGATACTCTGGAGCCCCCCGCTGACCACGCTCGTGGGAAATCAGGATCTGCAGGCGTTCCTTGGCGACCGAGGCACTGGTCTTGCGGTTGCTGCGGAAATAGTCGAGCAAACTCATCGGTACGCTTCCCCTCAGCTTCCAAACAGGCGCTTGAGCAGGCCTTTCTTCTCAGCGGAGAGGAAACGGTGATCGATGTCCTCGCCGAGGAAACGACCGACCAGATCGGAGTACGCCTGCCCCGCGGTGGAATTGCCATCGAGGATCACCGGTGTACCCGCGTTGGATGCGTCAAGCACCGTGGGACTCTCGGGGATCACTCCCAACAGGGGAATGCTCAGAATCTCCACCACGTCGTCCACGCTGAGCATCTGGCCCTCATCGACCCGCGATGGGTTGTAGCGGGTCAGCACCAGGTTCTCCTTGACCGACTCCCCGTTCTCCGCCTTGCGTGATTTGCTGGCGAGAATCCCGAGAATCCGATCTGAGTCGCGCACGGACGACACTTCTGGGTTGGTGACGATCAAGGCCTCGTCGGCGAAGTAGAGGGCCATGAACGCACCGTGTTCGATGCCGGCGGGAGAATCACAGACGATGAATTCGAAGTTCATCTCGTCCAGGTCCTTCAGCACCTGTTCGACACCCTCCTGGGTCAGGGCGTCCTTGTCGCGGGTCTGGGATGCCGCCAGAACGAACAGGTTGTCCGTGCGCTTGTCCTTGATCAAGGCCTGGTTGAGCGTGGCATCGCCCTGGATGACGTTCACGAAGTCGTAGACCACGCGCCGCTCAACACCCAGGATCAGATCCAGATTGCGCAGTCCGATATCGAAATCGATGACAGCGGTTTTATGACCACGAAGGGCCAGCCCCGTGGCAAACGCGGCGCTGGTCGTGGTTTTTCCCACGCCGCCCTTGCCCGATGTGACAACGATGACACGTGCCAAGGTGAGTACTCCTGAAGATTTGAAAAAGGGTTGAGAACCGAATCCGTCAGAGGGCATCGACGCGCAGAGTCTCGCCATCGAGCCAGGCTTGCGCCGCGCCATTACGCAACCGGGCGTCGAGATCGGCGCCTGAGCGGTAATTGCCGGCCACGGCGATCAATTGTGGATCCAGTTTGCGCGCGAAGATGCGTGCGTCGGTGTTGCCCTGCACCCCCGCCAGGGCCTTGCCGCGCAGACTCCCATAGACATGGATATGGCCATCGGCGAGAACTTCCGCATCGGGATTCACCGACGCCAAAACGACCAGGTCGCCCCCGGGGGCGTAGACCTGCTGGCCCGAGCGTACGGTCTGACGGACCAGCTTGGCGGAGCCCGGCGTGGGCGCGGGCGTGGGCCGGGCCTCGGATTCAGGCTTTGATGCGCGTCGTTCGCGCTTGGAGATGCTTGCCAGCCCCGCTTCGTGGGCGGCCTCAGCCAGGCCCTCAAGCGAGCCCGTCACCCCGACTGGAATCATGCCGGCTGCGCGCACCCGTTCGGCAAGCGCGACCAGGTCCGGGAGCTCAAGCAGCAATCCCAGGTCGAGGACCACGGGGGCATGGGAAAGAAAATCCGGAGCCTGCTCCACCCGCCGACGCACGGCCTCACCGACCAGCTCGGGATCGGCGGACAGCATACGCAGGGAGGTCAGGGTGTGGAGGCTACCCTTGAGTTCAATGGGATCGGGGGTCTTCGACATGGGGCCGGAACACGAACGCACCGCGGGAAACCGGGCGCTGGATGGGTGGGAAGAATAGCACGCCGTGCCCCCACTCCGACCACGATCAAGCAGCGATCAGAAGGCTGATCTCGTAACCGCGGCGGTACGGGAACCCGATTTCCGCAGAGGCGGGGCGACCTCGCGAACCCGATACGCGCGGACACGCTCCCGTGTACGCGGGAAGACGAGAA
>JBMYTY010000298.1:0-3040 GCA_049604855.1 Gammaproteobacteria bacterium
GGCAAGCCCGCTCCTACAAGGGGAAGCAGCAAAGCCCCAACGCCAACCAAACACCGGAGAGATTCAAATGCCCGTCAAAGCCCTACGCGACGACTACAAATTCCCCGCCGCCGACGCGGTGGAAAACTTCCACGGCAACCAGCTCGTCTACCTCGGCTGGGACCACCACCTGCTGTTCTGCGCCCCGGTGGCCTTCCCGCTGCCCCCCGAGATGCCCTTCGGCGCCTTCCTGGAGCAGATCGTGCCCATGGCCTACAGCGCCCACCCGGATTTCGAGAAGATCGACTGGGCCGCGGTGACCTGGAAGCTCAACGGCGAGGACTTCACCCCCGACCCGGCCGCCAGCCTCAAGGACAACGGCATCGGTCACAAGGCCGCCCTGCGCCTGCGCACCCCGGGTCTGGACGGACTGTCCGGTAGCGGCGCATGAGCTTCGAACTCACCATCGAGCCCCTGGGCGAGACCATTGAGGTCGAGGAGGATCAGACCATCCTCGATGCCGCCCTGCGCGCCGGCATCTGGTTGCCCCACGCCTGCTGCCATGGCCTCTGCGCCACCTGCAAGGTGGAGCTGACCGAGGGCGAGATCGAGCACGGCGAGGCCTCGCCCTTCGCGCTCATGGACTTCGAGCGCGAAGAGGGCAAGTGCCTGGCCTGCGTCGCCACCCTGCAGTCCGATGCCGTCATCGAGGCCGACATCGATGAGGACCCGGACGCCGAGATACACCCGGTGGAGGATTACCAGGGCACGGTCACCGCCATCGAGACCCTGACGCCCACCGCCAAGCGGGTGGTCATCAAGCTCGACCGGGATCTCAGCTTCCAGTCGGGCCAGTACATCAACCTGAAATTGCAGGGCATGGAGCAGAGCCGGGCCTTCTCCCTGGCAAACCCGCCGTCACGGGCGGACGAGGTGGAGCTGCAGATCCGTCATGTGCCCGGCGGTGAGGCCACCACCTATATCCATGAGCAGTTGGTGGTGGGGGAGTCGGTTGAGATCACCGGTCCCTATGGCCGCTTCTTCGTGCGCCATTCCGCGCCCGAGGACCTGTTGTTCCTGGCCGGTGGCACCGGGGTTTCCAGCCCCAAGTCCATGATCGCCGACCGCCTGGCCGCCGGGGATACGCGCCAGATCACCTTGATCCATGGGGTGCGCAACCGCGCCGAGCTCTACGACCAGGCCCACTTCGAGGCCCTGGCCGCCGAGCACGACAACTTCCGTTACGTGCCGGCCCTGTCCGAACCGGCGGCCGACGATGACTGGGAGGGCGAGACCGGTTTCGTGCACGAGGTGGCCGAGCGCCTGTTCGACAAGGATTTCCGCGGCAACAAGGCCTACCTGTGCGGGCCGCCACCGATGATTGACGCCTGCATCACCGCCCTCATGCAGGGCCGCGTGTTCGAGCGCGATATCTACATGGAGAAGTTCCTGTCCGCCGCCGATGCGGCCCAGGAATCCCAGCGAAGCCCCCTGTTCAAGTCCATATGAATTGAATTCGCCCCTCCCCCCTGTAGGAGCGGGCTTGCCCGCGAACCAATGGGTGGGTGTACGCCATGCCCGCTCGCGGGCAAGCCCGCTCCTACAAGGGAGGATTCTTTAGCGATGAAAATAAAAAATATCGATAAAAATATTGATCAGCGACATTCCTTCGCTAAGCTTTCCCATCAGGCACCGACTCCGATCAATGGCTGATGGGCGAAGGGGGAGAGAGAAAAAATGACCCAATACGACATCAACATTGAGGGTCTGGACGACGGGCATTACCTCTGTTCGGACCAACAGACCCTGCTGGCCGGCATGGAGCGCCTGGGTAAACGTGGCATCCCCGTGGGCTGCCGGGGCGGTGGCTGCGGGGTGTGCAAGGTGCACATCAGTACCGGCGATTACCGCTGCAAAAAGATGAGCCGTGCTCACGTAACGGAGCAGGAGGAGGCCGAGGGCTATGTGCTCGCGTGCCGTTGCCTGCCCGAGAGCGACATCAGGATGGACGTGATCGGCAACATGAAAAAGGCCGTCTTCCGGGGACAGGAAACGGCCAATACCACTATGACGACGAGAGGTTGAGACCATGCCGATGACAGGCGTTTTGCGTCCGGGACACGTACAGATCCGTGTGCTGGATATGGAGGAGTCCCTGGTTCACTACAAAGACCGCCTCGGTCTTCTGGAGACCGACCGCGATGAGCAGGGTCGGGTCTATCTGAAGGGTTGGGACGAGCGCGACTGGTTCTCCGTGGTATTGCGCGAGGCCGACGAGCCCGGCATGGACTTCATGGGCTGGAAGGTCGATAGCACCGCGACCCTGCGTGAGCTGGAGCAGAAGCTGCGCGACTACGGCGGCTGCAACGTCCAGAACATCCCCGCCCAGGACCTGAACCATTGCGGTGAGCGCGTCCGGTTCACCTCGTCCATGGGCCACAACTTCGAGCTATATGCGGAAAAGGACTACCTGGGTACCTCCATGGGGCTGGTCAATCCCGACCCCTGGCACGAAGAGACCCTGCATGGCATGCAGGCCCAGCGTTTCGATCATTGCCTGCTCTATGGCGGTGACGTGGACGGCACCGTGAAGTTGTTCACCGAGGTGCTGGGGTTCCAGGTCAGCGAGAACGCAATGGATGGCGACCTGCGCATTGCCGCCTTCCTCACCTGCGGCATGAAGGCCCACGACGTGGCCCTGGTACGCCACGCCGAGGACGGCAAGTTCCACCATGCCTCCTTCCTGCTCGGTTCCTGGGAAGACGTGCTGCGCGCCGCTGACATCATCGGCCGCTACAAGATATCCCTGGACATCGGCCCCACCCGCCACGGCATCACCCGCGGCCGGACCATCTACTTCTTCGACCCCTCGGGCAATCGCAACGAGGTGTTCTCTGGCGACTATTCCTTCTACCCCGACTACGAGCCCATGACCTGGACCGCCGAGGAACTCGGTGGCGCGATCTTCTACCACGACCAGGCGATCAACGACCGTTTCCTCACGGTGGTGACCTGACGCCAACCCCTGTAGGAGCGGGCTTGCCCGCGAACCTATGGGTGG
>JBMYTY010000299.1:0-3037 GCA_049604855.1 Gammaproteobacteria bacterium
TCGAGGGCTCCGACCCCCGGTCGGCCACGGACACCGAACCTTCCCAAAGCCGACAACCCACCCCTCCAGCGAACGCCACCGAACCGTCCCCCGCGCCAACCCCGAAGGTCGCTGCCGCCAAGGTCGCGACCTCGGAAGCGGACACCCCGAAACAGACGTCGCTCCCAAAGAAGCCGGAGCGCGATCGCGAAAACGTGGATAGTCCTCCCGTGACGTCCGATTCGCCCGCCCCCCGGAAACCTCCGGACCGCGAGGCCATTCTTTCCCTTGGCGAGGACAGTTACGTCGTTCAGCTGCTCGCATCCAAACGCGAGCGTGACGCCACCCGTCTTCTCGACCGCTGGAATCTGCGTGATCGCGCGTTTCACATCCGCGGCACGCACAAGGGCGCGACCCTCTACCTGGTCCTGAGCTACCCGGTGACCGGTTTCAGCGAAGCACGCAAGGTGCTCCAAGCCCTGCCGGAGGAATTGCGTGACAAGGGTGCCTGGATCCGCGGCGCCGACGGAATCAAGCGAATGGTTCGCTAATCGCGCTCCAGCAGCGGCTCGACCAGGGCAAGCGTGCGTTCCACCGCACCCCGGTTGTCCTCCACGAAACGAAGGGCCCGCTGCCCCTGCTCATCACGCCGCGAGGGCGCCTGTAGAAGATCCATGACCGAGTCGGCCAATTGCGCCGCATCGTCCACGTAACCCACGGCATCGGCCTCGTCCAGCCGATCGAAAATATCCTGGAAGTTGAAGACATGGCGACCGGAAACCACGGGCACGCCCAGGGCGGCGGGTTCGAGCACGTTATGTCCGCCGGTCGGGACAAGGCTTCCACCCATGAAACACAGGTCAGCCGCGGCCACCATGACGGGCAATTCGCCCATGGTATCGCCCAGATAGACGCCACACTCGGGCCCACATATCTCCGAGCGGGAGCGGCGGATGGTGTGAAAACCCCGTGCCTTACACAGGGTGTACACATCGTCGAAACGTTCCGGATGGCGCGGCACCAGGATCAACAGGGCATCAGGCACGCTCCGGCACACCTGCTCGTGTGCATCCAACACGATGCTGTCTTCACCATCGTGCGTGCTCGCCGCGACCCAGGTAGGCCGCTCTATGCCCCATTGTCGGCGTAGCACCTGACCCTGCTCAGCGGCGCTGGCGGGGATGGGCAGATCAAACTTCATGCTGCCGGTGACGGTGACGACCCCATCCGGGGCACCGATCTCGCGCAGGCGTCGCTCATCGGCCTCGGTCTGGGCCCCGATCTTGCCAACATCCCGCATCATCGCCCGCACCACGGCACGCAAATGCAATGCCCGGTAGCCGCTGGCGGAGCGCTCGGACAAACGCGCGTTCACCACCACCAGCGGGATGCCCTTGCGCGCGCAAGCTCCGAACAGGTTCGGCCAAAGCTCCGTCTCCACGATGATGGCCAGCCGCGGGCGGGCCCTGCGAAGAAACCCTTCGACCGCATGGGGTAGATCGTAGGGGGCGAAACGGTGCTCGACCTCCGCGGGCATGACGCGGAGCACATGGGCGGCACCGGTTGGCGTTGTGGTGGTCAGCAGTACCGGCGTGTCCGGGTGCAGATCGACGAGACGACGCACCAGGGGCAGGACCGCCTGGGTCTCACCCACTGAAACGGCGTGAACCCAGATGGGCTCACCCTTGACCGGCGTGATCAGACCAAAGCGCTCCCACCATCGCTCGCGGTAGTCAGGGTTACGCCGCCCCCGCCTGAACAATCGCAGCAGGATCCAGGGCAGGCTCAGGTAAAGAAACAGGCTGTAGAGCAGGCGGGCCATGATCCGCAAGCCGTCGCCGGATCAAGCCGAAGCCCGGGCATCCAACCAGGCCAGGTATTCGGATACGCCCTCGGCCACTGTCTTGAACGGCGCCTCGTACCCCGCCGCGCGCAACGCACCGATGTCCGCCTGGGTGAAGCTCTGGTAGCGCCCCTTGAGATGATCCGGAAAGGGGACGTACTCCACGCGGCCGCGGCCGTTGTAGTCGATCACCGCGCTGGCCACATCGTTGAACGGCTGTGCGCGTCCGGTGCCGAGATTGAAGATCCCCGACTTGTCGGGATGGTCCATGAACCACAGATTGACCGCGACGCAATCGCCCACGTACACGAAGTCCCGGCTCTGTTCGCCCGCGCCATAGCCGTCATAGGCATCGAACAGCTTCACCACATCGCCCTCCGTGAGCTGGTGATGATGGTGCGATGCCACGGACGCCATGGTGCCCTTGTGCTGCTCGCGAGGCCCATAGACATTGAAGTAGCGGAAACCGACGACCTGGGTGTTGATGTCCTTCCAGTTGCGACGCAGGTACTGATCGAACTGGAACTTGGAGTAGGCGTAGAGATTCAGCGGTTGCTCGCAAGCACGCTCCTCGCGGAACCCGCGCGAACCATCGCCGTAGACCGAAGCCGAGGAGGCGTAGAGGAAGGAGGCCCCCATGCGATCACACCAATGCAACAGCGTCTTCGTGTACTCGTAGTTGTTCTCCATGATGTAGATGCCATCCCACTCCGTGGTCGATGAACAGGCCCCTTCGTGGAACACGGCCTCGACATTCTCGCCGTCGAGCTTGCCCGCGCGAACCGCCGCGATGAAATCATGCTTGTCCATGTAATCGCGGATGTCGCAATCGGCGATATTCAGGAACTTGACCCCGTTCTTGAGGTTGTCCACCACCAGAATGTCGGTGATGCCACGCTCGTTGAGGGCCTTGACGATGTTGGAGCCGATGAAGCCGGCTCCTCCGGTAACGATGATCATGCTCGGTTCAATCCGGGTCAGAGATTTCAGAATGTCGAATGGCCTTGATGATGCCGGTCGTGGAGCACCCATCCACGAAGCTGAGGACCTCCACGCGGCCACCCCCGGATCGCACGCAGGTGCCACCAGCGATGTCCTCGGGGCGGTAGTCCCCCCCCTTGACCAATACATCGGGGAGCATCCGGCAGATCAGGCGCTCGGGCGTATCCTCCGCGAAGGGCACCACCCAATCCACGGCTTTCAACGCCGCGAGCA
>JBMYTY010000300.1:0-3022 GCA_049604855.1 Gammaproteobacteria bacterium
TTAACAAACTGGATTGTAAATCAGGTACACCATTGTAAACTTCATTTCCATCACGCCCGGTGGCACTGAGGTTTCCATGGATTCACGCCAGCAACTGATCAACCTGGAAGGACGGCTGCAGCACATCCGCCGCCTTTGGACGGTGGACAACTACGAAGCGCTGCTCAACTTCTATGTCGAGGTGTTGCCCAATCTCTTGCGCGCCGAGCGCTGCGGCATCTTCCTGGTCATTCCGGGTACCGGGAAAATCCGGGCCGAGTACGGCACCGGGCTGGAAGGCCAGATCATCGAAGCGCCCAAGGAAGACTCCCTGGTCGGTCGCGCCGTCAGTTCGGGCGAGAGCGTGATCGACAATGACCTGGCCAGCAAACCCGGTTATCACGAGGAGGCCGCACGCGCGACGGGCTTCGTCACCCGCAGTCTCATCTGCGTCCCGATTCGCAGCGTCATGGACCACAAGACGGTCACCGGCGCCATCGAGGTGCTGAACAAACTCGACGGCAGTTTTACCGAGGACGACCGGGCACTGCTCGAGCGCATCGCTCATTTTCTCTCCATGGCCATGGAGTCCATCGTCATCAACCGCGAGATGCTGCGCATCTCCGATGGCCTCAACAAGCAGGTCAGCGAACTGCGCAGCGCCCAGGTCAGCGATGTCAGCATCATCGCCGAGAGCCCGTCCATGCGTGCGGTACTGGAGCTGGCGGCCACGGTCAGCGCAACGCCCGTGAATGTCTTCATCCAGGGGGAAAACGGCACCGGCAAGGAACTGATCGCGCGCATGATCCACCGCATGAGCAAGCGCAAGGACCAGTCCTTCGTTGCCGTGAACTGCGCCTCCATCCCCGAGTCATTGGTCGAAAGCGAGTTTTTCGGATACGAGAAGGGCGCGTTCACCGGGGCCGCCGGCAGTCGCAAGGGGCGCTTCGAGGAAGCGGAGGGCGGCATTCTGTTTCTGGATGAAATCGCCGAGATGCCCACCGTCATCCAGCCCAAGTTCCTGCGTGCCCTGCAGGAAGGTGAGGGTCATCGCCTGGGCAGCAACAAGCTCTACAAATACGACGTTCGCATCATCAGTGCGACCAACAAGAACCTGCTTGAGGAGGTTCGTGAGGGGCGTTTTCGCGAAGACCTGTTTTATCGGCTGTTCTCGGTCGAGATCCGCATCCCCCCGCTGCGCGAACGGCGCGAAGACATCATTCCCATGGCGCTCGCTTTCCAGGATGAGACCTGTCGTCGCTTTGAGAAGACCGTGGCCGGCTTCTCGCGCGAGGTTCTCGATATCTTCGAAGCGTACAAATGGCCGGGCAACGTCCGTCAGTTGCGCCGGGAGGTGGAGCGGCTGGTGGCCCTGACCCCGGACGGCGCGGGCATCAGCAGCGACTTCCTGTCACCGGAGTTGCGCATGGGTGCCTCGGACGGCGGTGGTGCCCCCGGCACCGGTACCCTCCCCGATCAGGTGCGGGATCTGGAGATCAAACTCATCCGCAACGCCCTGGCGGACACCCGGGGCAACAAGCTCCGTGCCTCGCGCATCCTGGGCATCACACGCCAGGGATTGGACAAGAAGCTCAAGCGCTACGACATCGACGTGGATACCATCCTCACGCCCGCGCGGCGCTGATCTCCGCGCTACGGAAAGTGTCAACGTGGACAGCACTTTCCAGCGGTGTACGAAACAGGACGTAAACCAGGGTGGCACTCCCCACAAGTTATTGATTTTTCGATAACCCGCCCCCTGAAATCTGAATATTCCGGGCCACGCTGGCGCGCCCTACCCGATCCTTTGTGTAAACGTTGGTAGCACTTTCGGGTGCCGCATGATCCCTGTTGACCCACGGCATCGTAAATCCGGCCCTGATCCGTGCTCTCAACAACGGGATCACCCCTCTCCGGGAACGAAAAATCAACCACTTAAAATTTTTCGGAACTTTTGGCACACCTTCTGCATCGTACTCAGTGCGCGCAGGGGGGCAGCGGCAACTGCTCCCAGGCATCAAGCGCACCGGATGGAGGGCAGCCATCCCTACCCGCAAACAAAAGAGTTTGTGAGTGACTCCCCAACAGTTTCCTGCCCTTTGGCCGATGTCTTCCGCTTCGACGGGAACATCGGCTTTTTTTTGCCTCGCGTATGGGCGCCTTGTTTTTTGACACAGCGCGCGGTGTACACGGTCGTTCAGTGGAAATCCCGCGACGATACCGTCAAACGTCCCAACAATCGGCTGTGGTCCTGCAACTGGTCCGCCACCACGTACAAAACCCCCGCCTCACGCTCGATACGCCCCAACACCCCGAGCAGACGTGAGCCCAACAGTGTCTTGCGCTGGCGTTGAACCAGCTTTTCCCACACCACCACGTTCACGAAACCGGTCTCATCCTCCAGGGTGACGAACACCACGCCATTGGCCGAGGCCGGACGCTGGCGGTTTACAACAAGGCCACAGGCCCGCGCCAACTGGCCGTGACGACGCTGCCAGAGATGCTCCGCGCTCATGAATCGTTTGCCCTCCAGGGCGGGGCGCAACAGGGCCACGGGATGTCGCCCCAGGGTCAGGCCCACGCTGGCGTAGTCGGCGACGATGTCGCCCCCCTCGGTGGGCACCGGCAGCATGGGCGTGCCGACCGAGCGCTCCCGGTCAGCGCTGTTGTCCCGCCACAGTTCCGCATCAGGCACCACGCCGGATACCTTCCAGCGGGTCTGGTGACGATTCCCCGACAAGGTGTTCAGGGCTCCCGCGGCCGTCAGCACCTCCAGATCACGGCGCTCGAGGCAGGCGCGCCGGGCCAGGTCATCGACATCGGTCAGCGCCGCATCCGAACGGGCCCGGCTGATACGTTCGGCCGCCTCCCGTGACAGGCCTTTGATGAGACGCAGACCGAGCCGGATGCCCGGAGCTTCGGTTTTGCGTCGCGGGGACCTTGCATCCCGCGCGGAAACATCCTCCAGGGCGCAATCCCAATCGCTGGCGGTCACGTCCACGGGCAACACCTGGACGCCGTGACGGCGGGCATCCCCCACCAG
>JBMYTY010000301.1:0-3022 GCA_049604855.1 Gammaproteobacteria bacterium
CATCGCGACGGAACAGACCGTACGCAATGACGACGACGCGGCGTTCCGGGACCTTTGCGCCAAGTACGACAGCGACTTCATCTGGACGGTCATGGTGCTGCGCGGCTTCGAGAAGGGCGTGAAGCAGTTTGATTCGGCCCTGCACCACTGCGCCAGCGGGGAACGGGCAAGCGAAAGCAAGCGCATACGCAAGAACTCGAAGGGCAAGTTCAAAGTGGATGGTCACGCATCGCGGTTTTTGAGCACGCAAAGCAAACTGCTGGAGCACCGATAGGAAAACGCACCGCTCCTTTGGATGACCGCCTTAGCGGATGCGAAGCCTGTCGGATGCTGTGCCTCCGATCATCTTAAAATCAATAAATCGCCGGTATAATGCGTGACACATTTAGCAAGGATGGACCGACATGCAGGTCGAACGCCCCGTAAACGCGCTACCCGATGATCATGCGCTTCACTGGTACCGCATCCACGAGGTGTTAGGAGTCGGCGGGTTCGGTATCACTTATCGGGCAACCGACTTGAACCTCGACCAGCACGTAGCGATAAAGGAATACCTTCCCTGTGAGTTTGCCTGCCGTTCCGAAGACGGCACAATCGGCCCCACTTCAGCGGCCAATAAAGGGATCTTCGATTGGGGCCTCAAGAGGTTCATCGATGAAGCCCGCACGCTGTCTCGTTTCTCTCATCCCAATATCGTCGGTGTGATCAGTGTTTTCGAAGCTGAGAACACCGCCTACATGGTCATGAATTATGAGGACGGAGAGGACCTCGGTCACGCCATAAAGGCTGACAAATTCCGATCGGAAGAGAACCTTTTGGCCTTGGTCCTTCCCTTGCTCGACGGACTCACAGCAGTCCACGCGAAGGGTTTTATCCATCGGGACATAAAACCATCCAACATCTACATCCGGGCGGACGGAACACCCGTGCTCTTGGATTTCGGGTCAGCCCGACATGCGATGAGTGGGAAATCACGCACGCTCACGGGAATCGTCAGCCCCGGCTATTCCCCGTTCGAGCAATACAACGATTCGGGCGCAAAGCAAGGGCCCTACACCGATATTTATGGGCTTGCCGCCACGCTTTACCGCGCCGTCACTGGCCGGGTTCCTCCCGATGCGATCCAACGCGCTGGCGCCATCGCCGAAAAATCAGATGACCCTCTAATTCCTGCAAGAAAGCTGTGCAATGGTCAATTCACCGATCATTTCCTCTCGGCAATCGATGACGCGCTCAGCTTTCATATTGAACAACGCCCTCGGGATTGCGCGGAATGGCGCCTCCAACTCAATGGCGAAGTGCGGGAGGACAAATCAAGCCTAGCGGTTACCGTGGTAGAGGACGATGGACCGGAGGCTGAAACAAACACCTCCGTTACAGATATCGCACCAACCGGGCAGGACAGGTCAAGCCCATCCACCTACTTCCCCCCTCTATCCCAAGGCTCGCCCGAGCTCAAACGACCTTTTCCCGCCGCGCCCCTTGTTCTTGGTATCACCATCCTCGTACTGCTTGGATACGCCGGATTCACCAATTCTCCTCAAAGCCCCTCGCCCACTGCGCCCAATCAACCATCCCCTTCGTTCCCCAGTCCAGAAGAACGCGAATCGGAGATCCAGGAATTGATGGAAAAGGCTGATGTGCTGGTAACCCCTCATGCCACCGAGCAGGACCTGGAAACCGCCATCGGCCACTACAGCGCCGTGCTGGACCTGGCGCCCAAGCACCCAGAAGCAAGCGAATCTCTGTTTGCGGCAAAGCGCGATTACGCCCGGTTGATTCAACGCGATCAAGCCATCACTCGCTCCCTGAATGCAGCCGACAGGGCAATGACCGCAGGACATTATGTCAATCCACCCGGGGCCAGTGCCCGTAGTCACTACTCTCGAGTGCTGGAAATCGAACCTGGCAATGTTCGAGCAACCGAAGGTATGAACCGGATCGTGGAACACATCACTCGTAGTGCTGAAAACTCATACAACCAAGGCCGATTGGAGGAAGCCACTGAGTCCGTGAATCAGGGGTTGTCGATCGAACCGAACAATCCGGAACTTCTCTCCTTAAGACACCAGCTTGCCCCGGAACGCCCTCCCCCTAGTGAAGCCGAAACCAATTTACCTGCCAATAAGCCCCAGCCCGATAAACCTTCTTGGGAAGAAGTTGAACGAAAGGGCCTTGAACACGTCATTCGACATCTTGATCGAACCCAGCCCCGTTCCTCAGGAACACGATAGGCGCGCCGGATTTCTCGCGTTACACTGCGGGACACATCGGAATCAACGCAGCCCCATGGGCGCAAATCGGCGCATGACCGATTCGAGTGCGTCATTTTCAATCGGCTTGGTCAGGTAGGCATTCATACCGGCCGACAGGTATTCCTCCTCGGCCCCCTTCATGGCGTGAGCGGTGAGTGCAATGACGGGGACCTCCGCCTTTCTCGGATTATTCAGATTACGGATGCGGCGTGTCGCCTCCACGCCGTCCATGACCGGCATCTGGATATCCATGAGCACGACCGAGTATTCATTGGCCTCGACCGCGGCCACGGCCCGCTCTCCGTTGTCGGCGAGATCGACCTCATAACCCAGCTTGCTCAACTTGCTGCGCGCCACCATCTGGTTGACGCGCACGTCCTCGACCAGCAGGACACGCAGTGCTCGTCCAAGCTCCCGCTCAGAACCCGCCGCGTCCCCGGCGTCTTCAAGTTCGACCGCCGGTGCGTGGCCCGTTTCCAACCAACGTTGCAAGCGCGCCCGGGTCAGCGGGCGAGGGAGCTCGTGCGCTGCCCAGCCATGGGGATCGGAGCCACTGCCCCTGAGATCGACCAGGCGGCCCAGGTTCATGGCACCACAATCCCGCTTCAGACCTGAGCAGCTGGGTTCATCGAGCAGTTGGGCATCCACCAGAACCGCCCGCGCACTTCCCCCGGCGGAGTCTTCGAGTAAGGCCGCGCGAAGAGACTCCGGATCCTGGTGCACGCGCAGGGGATGCCCCAAAAGCGCCAGTTGATAACGCAGGACCC
>JBMYTY010000302.1:0-3017 GCA_049604855.1 Gammaproteobacteria bacterium
CCTTATTCGTCGTAACCCGATTGCCGGATTACATGAACAGGCAGATGTCGGACTCGCCGGCGAATTCGAAGAAGGTGGCGGCACCGCCGTACTCCAGCTCGTCGATCAGGTCCGAATGCTCCATGTCAAAGAGATCCACGGTCATCTGGCACGCGATCATCTTCACGTCCGCTTCGATGCACAGCTCGCGCAGTTCATCGATGCTGGCCACGCCTTTGGACTCGATCTTCTTCTTCATCATGGTCGTCATCATGGACTCCATACCCGGTAGGGTCTGGAACAGCACCGGGAACCATTTATCCATGCCGCCCGGCATGGGCATTCCAGGGTTCCCCAGGGAAGACACCTTCAGGTCCAGATCCTTCTGTACGAGCTGCAAGCCGTAGAAGGTGAAGAATATTTCGGTCTCGTAACCAAGCGCGGCCGCGGTGGAGGCCAGGATGAAAGGAGGATAGGCCCAGTCAAGGGTGCCTTTCGTCGAGATAATCGCCAGTTTTTTTTCGTCCATTCGCCCGCCCTCTGTCGGTTGAATTGGTCAATGCCAGCCCGCAATCCGGCTGACCGCGACCGCTGGGGCGCCGGGCGCCTCAGCGGATGTGTTGCGAATCAGCTCTTCTGCAGACGGAAGACGTACTTGCCGCCTTCTTCGCCGGAATCGAGCAGCGCATTTCCGGTCTGCTTGGCGAAGGCTTCGAAGTCTTTCACGGACCCGGGGTCGGTGGCGACCACGCGCAGGATCTGGCCAGACTCAAGCTTGGCCAGTGCCTTCTTGGCACGCAGGATGGGAAGGGGGCAGTTCAGACCGGATGCGTCCAGTTCTTCATTGAAGTCCGCCATGATGTCTCCTCAGCAAAGGGTGTGTCAGGAAATCGTGATATTCGAATTGAGCGGGACCTTATAAGGCATCACCCCACTCACCGCAATATGCCCCTTGGAGGCATCCCTTACCCCCAAAATGGGTCAGGAACGGGTTCAGCGCGCGGCGGTAACCGGTGCGGACTGCCCCATCATCTCCTGCATCATGGAAGGCTCGGGCGCCACGATCGTTCCGCCCTGTCGGGCCCAGTCCATGATGCCACCGCGCAGGTTGTGAGCGTTGCTGAACCCACGAGCCATGAGGAACGCGGTGGCCTGGGCCGAACGCGCTCCGGTCCGGCAGTAGAAGACCACCGGGGAGTCTTTGGGAAGTTGCTCAACCTGGTAGGGGATCTGGTTGAGCGGCAGACCGACACCGCCGGGGATGATGCCCTGGAAGATCTCGTTGGGCGTGCGGACATCCAGGAGGATGAAGTCTTTGCCGTCCGCCTGCCACGCGGCAAGTTCCGCCGAATCAATTTCGTTGATCGCGTACACCTCGGTGCCTCCCGAATGCTCTGTTTCTAATTGAGAAAATCCTTATATTCTTATCTAAATGGTCGGAATTTGTCAATCGGCGCGACCCTTTCCCGGAAACCTCGGCCTACGATCTTACGAAACAACGGTGAACCGGCAGGCCAGATCAGGTGCGGGGGAATAGCCGGGTAAGCTTCCGCCCGGAACCACCAACCCACCACGATGCTGGAACGCGGTGCGCGGAGCCGCGTGAAACTTGTATGGTCATGTTCGTTCAGAGTCGCACCCCCTCCGATCAACGCATCCGAAGTAACGGACCCGTGAAACATTTCATCCCGCCCTCCCTGATGCTCGCCGCCCTCCTTACGTGCACTACGGCGTCGAGCCAGTCCAGAGACCTCGATCTCCAGTTACCGGATATCGGCGATTCCGCGGGATCGGTGGTGTCACCGGTGGAGGAAAACCGGGTCGGCAAGGCCTTTTTTCAGCGTCTCCGGCAAAATGGCATGTTGATTGAGGACCCGGAGATCGTTGACTTCGTGACCTATCTCGGGAATCGGATCGCGGCCCAAACGCAGCGCGGCGAGGCCAACTTTCATTTTTTCGTGGTCGACAACAACACCGTCAACGCCTTCGCCCTGCCGGGCGGCTATGTGGGAATCCATACCGGACTGTTTCGCATCTTCGAAAGGGAAGGACAGATGGCCGCGGTGGTTGCCCACGAGGTCGCCCATGTCACCCAGAGACACATGGCCCGCGCCTATTCGATGGCTGACAAGCTCTCCGTACCCACCGCGGTGGCGCTGCTCTCCGCGTTGATCCTGGCAACCCAGGATGCACAGGTCGGATCAGCCGCGCTGTACGGCACCATCGCGGGCACCGCGCAAGCCCAGATCAACTTCACCCGGGGAAACGAAGAGGAGGCCGACCGGGTCGGGCAGCGCTTCCTGGACAAGGCGCGTTACCCAGCGAAATTCATGGCCGACGGTTTCAAACAATTGCTCAACGCCCATCGCGGATACGGTGAAGGCCCCCCCGAATATCTGCGCACCCACCCCCTCACTCTCAATCGTGTAGCGGAGGCCCAGGCGCGCGCGGAAAGCCTCCCCGCACGGGAGGAGGAAGAGGACATCAACTATCGCCTGGTGCGCGCCCGCCTCATGGTGATGTCGTCCACACCGGGGGACGCGCTCAAGAGCTACGCGGCCGCGGTGACCGCGGCGGGCGAAGACGCATCCCTGGTCGACCGATACGCCCTCGCCCTCGCCCGATTCGCCGCCGGACAGACCGAGCAGGCCCTGGCGACGATGAGCGCCCTTGCCGAGCGATATCCGGCCTTGCGTCCCCTGCCCACAGCGCTTGCCCGCTTCGAACTCGAGAATGGCCAGTACAATGCAGCGCTCGGAAGCAGCGAGTCGGCTCTGGCACTCTGGCCTGGCGATTACGCGCTCAGCATGATCCAGGCCCGGGCGCTGGCCGCCTTGGGCCAACATGAGGCCGCTATCGAGATCCTGCGCCCATTGGCACGTCGGCGATCCGAACGCCCGGACATTCATGAATTACTCGGCAACCAATACCGAACGGTTGGAAAGGATGCCGAGGCCTACCTGAGCTGGGCGGAGATGCATTACCTGGACGGCCGCATGGATACCGCCATACAACAACTCAGCCAAGCCCAGCGACTG
>JBMYTY010000303.1:0-3008 GCA_049604855.1 Gammaproteobacteria bacterium
TGGACCGCGCGATCGCGACCCTCCCCGAAGCGCAGCGCACCGCGCTCCTGCTCTGTGACCGGGAGGGGCTGAGCTACAAGGAGATCGCGGAGGTGATGGATTGCCCGATTGGTACCGTTCGCTCGCGCATCTTCAGAGCACGAGAGGCGATTGACGAAAAATTGCGTCCCCTGTCCGATCGGGGTACACGTTGACCCCGTGGTGGGAAAGCAGACATGAATGAAGCACTGAAAGAGCAGATATCGGCCCTCATGGACGGTGAGGCCAGTGATGAGGAGCGCGCTCTGCTGATCAAGCGCGTGGCCCGTGACGGTGAATCCCTGGGGGTGTGGTCGGACTACCACCGTATCAGCGATGTCCTGCATGGCGGGGTGGAGAGTCAGGCCCAGCCCGGGTTCCCGGCGTCCGTGATGGCCGCCCTCGAAGGCGTGGCTCCCGACGATGTCAACCCGCCAGCGGGTGCGGCGCTTGAATCTTCCCCTGGCCACGGCTCGGAACGGGTTGGTCGCGGCTGGGGTTCCCTGGCGCTCGCGGCATCCGTCGGCGCCCTGGCTTTTGCCCTGGTATTCCAGCTGGCGCGTGACCCACAGCCGGTCGAAACGCCACAGCTTGCCCAAGCCTCCCAGGTTCAGGCCCCCCAGAGTCAGCCCCCCCAGAGTCAGACCCCCCAGGCTCGCACAGCCTCCGCCGTTATCGACGCGACACCGGCCACGGCCACCCCCGATGTGGCCGTCGCGGTGCGGGAGTTACCGGATATCACCCCCTTGGGGATTCAGGCGACAGGGGGGACGTCCGAGCCCACCCGACGTCTGAGTGCTTACATGGTCGAGCACAACCAGCATGCCGTGTTCACGGGGGGGCGTGGCGCCATGCCCTATGCGCGCATCGCCGGGGCGGCCGCCATCTATGATCGATAGCGGTATGCCGGTTACATCCCCGGGAAGCCAGGCCCTGCGCCGTCTGGGTCGCCTTGTCCTGGCGGTCACGGCCTTGTGCGCCTGCACCGTGGCGACGGCAGCCGACCCCGACCCCGACCCTGACTTCGACCCCAACCCCAACCTCAACACAGGAACCGGGACGGGAATGGACGCACGCCTGGAACGGATGGCCCAGGTGGCGCGCACGCTGAATTACTCGGGCGTGCTGGTCTATTCCCATCCAGGGGGCGTGCAGACCATAGGCGTCACCCACCAGTTTCGAAACGGTCGTGAGCACGAACGCCTGCAGGCCCTGAATGGTTCCGCCCGCGAGGTCATCCGTGAAGGCGAGCGCATCACCTGCATCCTCCCGGACAGTAAACAGGTCCTGGTTCGACAGGGTGGTTTGCCCGGCACGGCCGCCAAGCTGGCTGAGCTCAAACTGGACTGGCTCGAAAACTTCTACGCGATCAAGACCGGGGGTGCTGACCGCGTTGCGGGGCGTGATGCCGAGGTCATGGATTTCCAGGCGCGGGATCAGTTCCGCTACGGCTATCGGCTCTGGCAGGACACCGAGACCGGGCTGCTCGTGCGTTTCGACATGCTGGACGGCACGGGGCGATTGGTGGAAAGCATGATGTTCACCGAACTTGAGGTCATGGCCGATGCCCCGGCGAGCACCACTGCCGCGGCGATGCCCGCCAGTTACCAATGGGACTGGACGCGCAGTGAGGACACCGATGACGGCAAGCTCGTGCCGCCGTGGCTGGTCATGGATGTTCCGCCGGGCTTCCGGTATCGACTCTCGCGCCGCCATGGCAGCGAGGATGGAACGGGACTCGATCAGTTCATATACAGCGATGGGCTCGCGACCGTATCCGTGTTCGTGGAGCGATTGACTGATGAAGGTGGATTGAACGAGGCCATCAAACTGGGGGCGCTCAACTCCTGGGCGCGGCCGCTCGATGGTTTCCGGGTCACGGCGATTGGCGAAGTGCCGGTGGCCACCGTGCGTCTGATGGCTGAATCGCTCGAGCGGCGGCCCTGAGATGATCGAGAGTCAGGCTTGGGTGATCTCCGTTGATGGCGAGCATGCCATCGTAGAGGCCGTCCGCCGCTCCGGTTGCGACCACTGCGGGGTTCGAAGCGGCTGTGGCACCTCCGTTCTGGCCAAGGTCCTGGGCAGGCGGGTCACGCGTATGCGCGTGCTGAACCCCACCCGGGCGGTCGTGGGCGACGAGGTGACCGTCGGGGTGGACGAGGGCGCCTACCTTCGAGGCGCGATGACGGTGTACCTGATTCCCCTCATGGTCGCTCTCGCTTTTGCCGTCGGTCTGCGACTGCTGATCGGGGCGTCGGTGGCCGGTGAGGCCGCGGCAGCGGCCTTGGGGCTGTTTCTGGGTATGCTCTGGAGCCGGTCTCATGCGGCCCGGGTACGCACGGATTCACGCTACCAGGCGGTCATCCTGCGATCCTCGACGCCCACACCGGTCGCGGTCGATTTTTCCGCCCGTACCTCTCACTGAACCCGCTGTTCGCGTGAACAAGCGGGCCTGATCCGACAGCTTCAATAATGTTCGCATCCCTCGCTACACTGTTTTCGTTTCGATCGATGGCGCCAATGGTCGCCCTGGGCCTGATGGTCTCCGCCGGGCTCGCTCGTGCGGCTGATCTGCCCGACTTTACGGAACTCGCCTCGCGCAACAGTCCCGCCGTGGTGAACATCAGCACCGTGGGGCGCACGGACGGCAGCGAAATCATCCGCAATTTCCGCGTCCCCGATCTGCCCGAGGATCATCCCTTCAATGAGTTGTTCCGGCGTTTCTTTGGTGAACGCGGTGAAGGCGGTGGCGGACCTCAGGGGCCCGATGAGGGGCCGGATAGAGGGCCCGGCGGTGCTCCGGAGGCCGAGTCCCTGGGCTCGGGGCTGATCGTTTCGGAGGACGGTTACATCCTCACCAACAACCACGTTGTCGAGGGCGCGACCGAGATCCTGGTGCGCCTCAACGATCGTCGCCAACTGGTCGCGGAACTGGTGGGCACCGACCCGCGTAGCGATGTCGCCCTGCTCAAGATCGATGCGGAAGGCCT
>JBMYTY010000304.1:0-2987 GCA_049604855.1 Gammaproteobacteria bacterium
CGAGCAAGACACCGTTCCCACTGTTTCGGAACGCCTCCAACAACTGCCCCTTGGGGGCGGCCCCCTGAACGAACAAGGGAAACCGTCCATCATCGTTGAGCAGTTCGGCCGCCTCATCCAGCGCGCGATAGGAGGTGAACAACAGGAAAGCACGGCCGCCGCTGGCCTCCAGAACCGGTATAGACGCCTCCACCGCCTTTTGAGTGAATCCCGCCTCGTTGGGCATCGGCAGGTGATCAGGCACATAGAAAAGCGCATTGGCCTTGTAGTTGAACGGGCTGTCCAACAACAGCTCCGCGGGCTCACTGAGCCCAAGCTGGTCGCCGAAGTAGGCAAACTGCCCGTTGATCGCCAGCGTCGCGGAGGTATGCACCCAGGTTGAAGGGCGCTCCGGCAGGCGTTCCTGAAATGCCGTGGCCACATCCATGGGCGTCAGGTGGATGGAGAAGGACCGTTTGTAGGTTTCATACCAGCGGATCTGCCCTTCACCATCGTCCTGCGCGGTGACCATGGCCACCCGCTCCTGGGCCTCGAGCACGCGCCGATGGCAACTCTCCAGCCCCTTGCCCCGCTGCGCCGCGGGCTCCAGAACCTTTTCCAGGGCCTCAAGCGCCGATTCCAGATCGGCCAGACCGGACACAACCTTGGTATCGCGCTCCAGAGTCCGCCAAGCCGCTCTTCGTCCCTCCGGGCCCAGCAGCAGTCGCAGGTCCAAAACACTGCGTTCCAGGGTATCCGCGGCGCTGGCGATATCGACCATGTCCGGGGCTTCGCGCAGTTGTTCGGCGTTACAGTCGCGGCAGAGCTCCACCATCTGTCGACTGGAAAGGGATCGGCCGAAGAAACTCGAGGCCACATCGGGTAACTGGTGCGCCTCATCCACCACGTACACATCCGCCGCCGGAAGAATCTCTCCAAACCCGTCTTCCTTCAGGCTCAGATCGGCGCACAGCAGATGGTGATTGACCACGACCAGATCGGCGGCCTGGGCCGCCCTGCGCGCGGCGATCACGTGACAGTCATCGATTTCCGGACAGTCCTGACCGAGACAGTTGTCCGCGGTTGAGGTAACGCGCGGCCAGATGGCGGAATCCTCCGCCACATCATTGATCTCGGCGATATCTCCCGCGTGCGTCACGCCGGCCCAGGCACGGATTCTGGCCAGATCCCTGACTTCGTCCCGGCTACCCAGGCGACCGGTGCGATCCACCTCCTCCAGGCGATGCAGACACAGGTAATTCGATCTTCCCTTGAGCAAAGCGGCCTTGAAGGGAACCCCCAGGGTCTCGCGCACGATGGGCAGGTCCTTGTCGAATAACTGGTCCTGCAGATTGCGGGTCCCGGTGGACACGATGGTCTTGCGCCGCGAGAGCACGGCCGGGACGAGGTAGGCGAAGGTCTTACCGACCCCTGTTCCGGCCTCCACCACCAGGGTTTGCCGGTCCGCGATGGCCTGCTCCACCGCCTCCGCCATGCGTATCTGTTCATCGCGGGGCGCGAATCCTTCTATGGCGGCCGCGAACTCGCCTTCCGGACCCAGCGCAAGCGCCGCGGTTCCCGCCGCCGATTGCACCGAGTCCGCGCTCATTCCGACCCCGTCAGGGCTTGCGGCTGTCGATATTGATGGCGACCTGGTCGCCCAACTCCACCGGGCTGAGCTCGCCGGTCAGATCACCGCTTTGGGGCATTGCATTGCCGGATTTGGACACCCGCGCCCCCACTCTGACCTGGGCGAAGTTGGACAGCTTCATCCGCGGCATCATCGCCATGCTGTCATCCAGCGATACGGTGATCGGCAAATCCCTGACCTGCTTTCTGACCACCGCCAGGGGCATGGGCGGCCCCTGCAGTGCGCGCGCGAAGATAAAGACCGTGTCACCCGGCGCGGCCTGCGCGGCCAATGCGGGATCCAGGCTCACGCTGACCGTGATGCGGTTCCCATCCTGATCCGGGCTTGTCGGTGCCCCGGCAATTTCGAGGGGAGCCGATTCGACCCCCGCCTCCTTCTCCAAGGCCAGAATCTGTTTGCGCAGTTCTTCCGCCGCACGCGGGTCATCCTGAACCATGGGCCACAACTTACGGAACAAGCGGGCGCCACCCGCGTAGTCCTGGCGGTCCACCGCTGCCCAGGCGTTGAACCACAAGACCCGGGGGTTTTCCGGGTCCAGTTCCATGGCGCGCTTGAGCAGCGCCTCGGGCCGTCCCGTGAACGAACCGTTCTGCATGTTGCCCACGGCCTCCGCCAGGGTGACCAGCAGGTCGGGATCATCCCCCAGCAACTGGTGCGCTCGCCCATAGGCATCCGCCGCGTCCGACCATCGCTCCATCACCCCATAGGTCCGTCCCAGCAACATCCAGCCCTCTGCGTTATCCGGTGACTCCCGCAACTTGGCGGCTAGTTGCTCGACCAGTTTTTCCACCGGCGGCATGGGTTGTCCGTCGGGCCCTGTGCGCGCCGTATGCTGGGTCTGGGCTTCGGCGCGCTTGGGCTCGCCCGGTCCGGTTACATCCAGGGCACCGGGCATGCCGATCACGCGGTAGAGCAGCACCGCGGCCACCGGGATGGAAAGGGCCAGCCCCAGGGCAAGAAACCGGTTCGGGCGTCCACTGCCCGCCACGGCAGCCTGTTCACCAAGATCAACGGCCAGTGCGTCTTCGAGGTCGGCCCGGCCTTCGTCGAATTCCTGCCGGGTGATCGCACCGGCCTCAAGGTCGCGCTCAAGCTCCGAGAGCCGATCACGCGCAATGGAAACATTCTGTGCATCGCGGTCCAGTTCGGGAACGCGGCCGCGCCCAAGCAGTCCGGGCAGGATGAATGCAAGCACCAGCCCTACCAACAGGGCGGCGAACAGGGAAAAAACGGTCATTTATCGCCCTCACCGGACAACAGCTTGTGAGCGCGATTGCGCTCGTTATCACTCACGGTGGCTCCCGTCCCCTTGCGTCCACTGGCAAGTTTTCGCACCGCGATCAAACCACCGGCAAGC
>JBMYTY010000305.1:0-2976 GCA_049604855.1 Gammaproteobacteria bacterium
AAAAGCAGATGACGCTGCTTGATCCACCGACGGACGGTGAGCTGCCCCCCCTGGCCCTCCTGGATGAGCCCCAGGGCGAACGTGAGGGCTTCTCGAAGGAGGTCCTCGAACACCTTTCGCAGCAACTGGTCGTCAAATTGCTGGATTTCGGCATCGAGGTGCAGGTGGAAACGGTCCAGCCCGGTCCGGTGATCACCCGCTTTGAGGTGTTGCCCGCGCCCGGGGTCAAGGTCAGCAAGATCAGCAACCTGGCCAAGGATCTGGCGCGCTCGCTGTCCGTACTCAGCGTGCGTGTGGTGGAGGTGATCCCGGGTAAATCGACCATCGGAATCGAGATTCCCAACGAAAAGCGGGAAATGATTTATTTCTCCGAAATCATGCGTTCGCGGGAGTTCGACGCGGCCAAGGCGGCCCTGCCCCTGGCCCTGGGTAAGGATATCGGTGGCAAACCCATCGTCGCGGACCTGGCGCGCATGCCCCACCTGCTGGTGGCGGGTACCACCGGTTCAGGCAAGTCGGTGGGGGTGAACGCCATGATCCTGAGCCTGCTCTACAAGCTGCATCCCTCGGATGTACGGCTGATCATGATCGACCCCAAGATGCTGGAACTCTCCATCTACGAGGGCATCCCCCATCTGCTCACGCCCGTGGTCACGGATATGAACGAGGCCTCCAACGCCCTGCGCTGGTGCGTCGCCGAGATGGAGCGCCGTTACCGGCTCATGGCTGCCGTGGGCGTGCGTAACCTGAACGGGTTCAACCGCAAGGTGCAGGAGGCCGCTGACAAGGGTGAGCCGATCCCTGACCCGCTGTTCGATCCGAATACCGTATTCGAAGGTGAGGATGCCGTGCCGCCCAGCCTGGAATCGTTGCCCGCCATCGTGGTGGTGGTGGACGAGTTCGCCGACATGATGATGGTGGTGGGCAAAAAGGTGGAGGAGCTCATCGCCCGCCTGGCCCAGAAGGCGCGCGCCGCCGGAATCCATCTCATCCTGGCGACGCAGAGACCATCCGTCGATGTCATCACGGGCCTGATCAAGGCCAACATCCCCACCCGTATCGCCTTCCAGGTCTCGTCCCGGGTGGATTCGCGCACCATCCTCGACCAGATGGGGGCCGAGCATCTGCTCGGACATGGCGACATGCTTTACCTGCCGCCCGGTACCTCGGTGCCCGAGCGTGTGCACGGCGCCTTCGTCGCCGACCACGAGGTGCACGCGGTGGTCAAACACCTGCACGGCACCGGCGGACCGGATTACCTGGAGGAAATTCTCAGTGGGGAGGGCGATGCCGCCGCGCCCATCCCGGGGATCGATCCCGTTGGTGGCTCGTCCTCCAATGATCCTGAGCAGGACCCGCTCTACGATGAAGCGGTGTCCGTGGTGACCGAAACCCGACGCGCCTCCGTCTCGGGCGTTCAGCGGCGTCTGAGTATCGGGTACAACCGCGCGGCCCGCCTGGTCGAGGCCATGGAATCGGCGGGAATCGTCAGTGCCATGCAGTCGAACGGGAACCGTGAGGTGCTGGCGCCGCCGCTGCCCAAGGATTGAGGTAGGCGTGGCGTTCACGCGACGCAAGCACCGGGCGATGTCGGCGGAATTCGCCCCCGGGTGGGTGAACCGAAGGGTAAACGCCCTGTCTACACCGCCCATCGTGGCCCATTCCCCGACAGACCGCGCATCCAACGCGGCACGGAATGTACGCCGTCGGGCCGCTACAATGCCGCCACACCGTTTCACGGAGCTCCCCATGCGTTTTCTCACCGCCGCCTTCCTGTTCCTGGGGGCTGCCACCGCCCACGCCGACGGCGCGGTCGAGCGTCTGCATCACTACCTGGATACCGCTCGAGGGCTGAGTGCGAACTTCGAACAGGTCGTCATGGACCAGGAACGTGCCGAAGTGCAGCGTTCCGCCGGCAAGGTCCGTTTGCAGCGCCCGTCGCGTTTCCGCTGGGATTACACCGAGCCCTACGAGCAATTGATTCTGAGCAATGGCAAGAGCTTCTGGATCTACGATGCCGAGCTCGCCCAGGTCACGGTGAAACCCCTGGATACGGCCATTGCCCGGACTCCGGCCATGGTGCTGAGTTCAGACCGCCCGGTGGAGGAGGATTACGATCTGCTCGACCTGGGTGAGATGGAAGGTCTGAACTGGGTGGAGCTGGTACCCAAGGTGAAGGACACCGATTACGAACGCGTTCGGTTGGGCTTCTTGAACGACGACCTGCGTTCCATGGAATTGACCGATGGATTCGGGCAGATCACGCGCATCAACTTCAGCAACGTGACGGTCAACCCGCACATGAATGCGAGTCTGTTCAATTTTGAACCGCCGCCCGGTGTTGACGTGATCGAAGCCCAATGAGCGTTTTCCTGAGGCCCCTGAAGCGCGTGCGGCGCACGACCGGGTGCGGGGCGCCGTGAACACGCCGGACCTGCTCGACGATCTGGTTTCAGCGGGGGACCGTTCGTCACCGGCCTCGGCGGGCCAGTCCGTTGATCAGGGCCGACCACTGGCCGACCGCATGCGCCCGCGCAATCTCGACGAGTACGTGGGCCAGGCCCATGTGCTGGGGGCGGGAAAGCCGCTGCGCCTGGCCATCGAGGCGGGACGGATCCACTCGATGATTCTCTGGGGCCCACCCGGCACCGGGAAGACCACCCTGGCGCGCTTGGTGGCGGGTTATCTCGATGCCCAGTTCCTGACCCTGTCCGCCGTGCTCGGCGGCGTGAAGGACATACGATCGGCGGTGGAGCAGGCGCGCGCCGCGCGCTCGATGGGGCGTGCCGCCGTGTTGTTCGTGGACGAGGTGCATCGTTTCAACAAGGCCCAGCAGGATGCCTTCCTGCCCCATGTGGAGGATGGCACCCTCACCTTCATCGGCGCGACCACCGAGAACCCGTCTTTCGAACTCAACAACGCCCTGTTGTCCAGGGCGCGGACCTACGTGCTCAAGTCGCTGAACGAGGCGGATCT
>JBMYTY010000306.1:0-2970 GCA_049604855.1 Gammaproteobacteria bacterium
CTCCATACGGTTGTTAGTGGTTTCCGGCTCGCCGCCATATAGGGTCTTCTCCTTATCTCCATGCTTCAGGAGCACGCCCCAGCCCCCAGGGCCGGGGTTTCCCCGACAGGCTCCATCGGTATACACCGTCACTTCAGTCATCAGGCGACTCTCTTGTTGGGGATCGGGCCCGGGCCGCGTACAAGCAGGCCCATGCCCTTGTTTTCGTGGACGCGTGAAGCACCGATGGAGGGGGTGCTGACCGTGCCCGGGGCCAGGCCCCGCCGCGGCCGCCAACGCGGACGCACCGGGGTGAGGGGAATGGTTCTGAGCCGACCCGCGATCACATAGGACCCGCCGAGCAGCAATCCCAGCCGGGCTCCCAGGCGTTCCATCCAGCCCAGGCGAGACATGACGCGCTCACCCAGGCCCACGCCGGCAATCGGCGGCCTGAAGAACACGGCTGTCTCACTCACCACATCGAAATCCAGGAGCTCCAACCAATCGCGCAGCCGGGGCGCCGACATGAACCGTGCCCGCCAAGGTCCCTCGTCACGGCCCCAGGGCATCAGTCTCCTGATTCCCCACAGGCTGATCGGGTTGAAGCCCACGACGACCACATATCCGCCGCCCGTCAATACACGCGCCGCCTCGCGCAGAACCGCATGGGGCTCGGTCTCGAAATCCAGGGTGTGATTGAGCACCAGACAGGACACACTACCGGCCGCGAAGGGCAGGCGATGTGCCTCGGCCTCGCAACCCCCGCTGCCGCTGTGACTGCCCGGCGTATCCATGAGCATGGCGTGGACGAACCCGGTCTTCTCCATGACGGGCTCGATGCGGTAGCCCCCGATCTGCACCAGGTGCTGACCGAAAAACCGCTCGGTCGCGGAAAGCAGCGCGGATTCCTCCGCCGCACCGTGCGCCTGCCCCAAGGGGGTCGCGCGCCAGTCGAGGTAGGAGAATCTCTGCTTCGATGTCGGATCGTGTTCGACCATGAGGCGTTTTTGTAGCACGTTCAGCGCACAGCACAAGCGACACCGAGTGGCACAAAATACTTTTATATTAAATAAGCACTTGCGAGATCTTGTTGAGAGATGCTATTAGATCGTCATCGCTGAACTCACACCCCCGAGCGCCCCGGCAACGACATAGCACACGCCCCGATGCCCCCGTGCGAACGCCCGCTCCCATTCAAACCCTTCCGATTCCGTTCATGACGCGCCGATCAATCCCGCTGATCCTACTCGCCGTTCTACTAACCGGCTGCAACAGCCTGCAGGTGAAGAACGAGAACACCGCCGCCGAAACCGTGGACGGCACTGAGCCCCCCACGCAGGCCACAACCTCCGCACAGACCGACGAAGCGCACGCCGCCCAGGTCGAGACCGACCTCTGGCAAAGAATCCGCGCTGGGCTGACGCTGAAAGGCCATGACCACAAGCGCATCGACCAGGAACTGGCCTGGTTCCAGTCACACCCTGACTACATGGACCGGGTCAGCCTGCGCGCCGAGCCCTTTCTGCACCTCATCGTTGAAGAGGTCGAACGTCGGGGCCTGCCCATGGAGCTGGCGCTGCTGCCGGTCGTTGAAAGTGGCTTTCAACCCTTCGCCTACTCCCACGGGCGCGCCGCGGGTCTCTGGCAGTTCATTCCATCCACCGGCCGGGCGTTCGGCCTGGAACAGAACTGGTGGTATGACGGGCGCCGTGACGTGGTCAGGGCCACCAAGGCCGCGCTGGACTACCTGGAACAACTGAACAAACGCTTCGACGGCGACTGGCTGAAGGCGGTGGCCAGTTACAACGCGGGTGCCGGCAATGTCTCCCGCGCCGTCCGCCGCAACGCCAAGGCCGGCAAACCGGACGATTTTTGGCACCTGGACGTGCCCCGCGAGACGCGGGCCTACGTCCCCCGCTTGTTGGCCGTGGCCCGCTTCGTGACCGACCCGGAACGCTACGGGATAAACCTCCACGCCATCGCCAACGAACAGCGTCTGAGCCTGGTCCGGGTGGACAGCCAGATCGACCTGGCCATCGCCGCGGAAACAGCCGGCATGGATCTCAAGGAACTGCATCACCTGAACCCCGCCTACAACCGCTGGGCCACCCCTCCGAAAGGTCCGCACGAGCTCCTCATGCCGCTCGAAAAGGCCGATACCTTCCGCGCGGGGATCACGGCCCTGGCCCCCGATCAGCGCCTGCGCTGGTACCGTCACGTGGTGAAATCGGGCGACGTTCTCGGGCTGATCGCTCGGAAATACGGGACCACGGTTTCCCAACTGAAACAGACCAACAGTCTGCGTAACGACCGTCTGCGCGTGGGCCAGGCACTATTGGTACCGACCCCCGCCGCTTCCAAGGCCGAATACAGCCTGAGTGCCGACCAACGTCTCAAGGCCACTCAGGCCAAGATCAAGGGCAGCACCCTGCGCTACACCGTGCGCGACGGCGACACCCTGTGGGACATTGCGCGGGCCCATGGTGTCTCCCACCGGAAAGTGGCGCGGTGGAACGGCATGGCACCGGGCGACCCGCTACGCCCCGGCCGCTCACTGGTGATCAAGACCTCCAAGACCCAGGTGGCGAACCGTCGTGGCGAAGCCTCCTCGCTGCCCGCGAACGTCCGGAACCAACGCCTGGTCTACCGGGTTCGCAGTGGTGATTCGCTGTACCGGATCGCGCAGCGTTTCCGTGTCAGCGTCAATCAGATCCGCAACTGGAACGGGCTCAAGAAGGGACGTTACCTGAGACCGGGGCAGCGCCTGGTCCTGCACGTGGACGTGACGCGCCAATCCTGACCCGGCGCGGCGGACGCCCCAGACGACGACCGCCGCTGGCGGTCAGCCGAAATGAAAGCCCCGGGGTACGACCACGATCCCGTCGGCTGACACCGTGAACCGGTTCACATCGGCTTGTGCATCTTCCCCGATGCGCTCGCCAGCGGGGATGTTCACGCCCTTGTCCACGATGCAGCGCTGCAAGACGGCGC
>JBMYTY010000307.1:0-2950 GCA_049604855.1 Gammaproteobacteria bacterium
TTCATCCGGGATTTCATGCAGGAACACAATCTACCGCCCACCCGGGCCGAGATCTGTGAAGGCCTGGGCTTCAAGTCCCCCAATGCGGCGGAAGAGCATCTGCGCACCCTGGCGCGCAAGGGCGTGATCGAATTGCACGGGGGCACCTCCCGGGGCATCAGGCTGCTTGAGGATGAACCCGAGGGTATCCCCCTGGTGGGTCGTGTAGCGGCGGGTGATCCCATACTGGCCGAGCAGAACATCGAGGACTATGTGGGCGTCAGCCCCGAGACCTTCCATCCCCGTGCCGATTACTTCCTGCGTGTGCGGGGCTTGAGCATGCGTGATGCCGGCATTCTCGATGGAGACCTGCTGGCCGTGCATGGGACACAGGATGTCCACGAGGGGCAGATCGTTGTCGCGCGCCTGGAGGACGAGGTCACCGTCAAGCGCTTCCAGCGCAAGGGGCATATCGTGCAATTGCTGCCCGAGAATCCGGACTTTGAACCGATCCGCGTTGACCTGCGCGAACAGCCCCTGGAAATCGAGGGCCTGGGCGTGGGCGTGGTACGCAGGGGGGATGCGCTGTGAGTGCCGTACTCGACGATGTCCTGCGCCGCCCCGATGTATGGCGCGGCCATGCGGCGTTACCCGCCGTTGATCAAACCGTGTCCACCGGTTTTGGCGATCTGGACCAGCGGATCGGCGGTTGGCCCCGGGGGGCGCTGACCGAGGTTCTGGTCGATGGTGAAGGGCTGGGTGAATTGAGTCTGCTCATGCCCGCCCTGGCCCGGCTCAGCGAGCAGCCCCGCTGGATTGCCTGGGTCGCCCCGCCCCATGTGCCCTACGCCCCCGAGCTGGTCCGCCGGGGAGTGGACCCTTCCCGGGTGCTTATCGTGCGCCCCAAGACTCCGGAAGACGCGCTTTGGGCCCTGGAACAGGCCCTGCGTTCGGGTACCTGCAGTGCCGTTCTGGCCTGGCCGGGTATGTTGGATGAGCGTGCCCTGCGCCGTCTGCAATTGGCGGCGGGCACTGGTGATTGCTGGGGTATCGTCTTTCAGTCGGAGCGGGCGATCCGACGGGCATCCCCCGCGGCGCTACGCCTGCGTTTGCAGCCGGGGGAGCGGAGTGTCCAACTGGATATTCTCAAGTGTCGGCGGCACGGAACGGGGCAGTTGGCGCTGGATCTGTATTGATCACTTCGACCCGATTCCGGGCCGGGCCCCGCGTCGCGTATTTATTCGGAGGCCCCGGTTGTGCGAGAATCCGCGCCCTCGCGTTTCCGGGCAGCACAAGACAGGCCGCAATGGTCACTGCCCGACCATGGAAACGCACCAGTCAATGGTGACCTCCGCTGGTTTCCCGCGACGATAAACCGTAAATCCCGCCAGGCCCGGAAGGGAGCAACGGTAGCGGTTGATGCGTGCGCCGGGGTTCGGCTGGCGGGGGTTGCCTCCCTTCTTCTTATGGGGTCTAAGGTCCGTCCGGTTATGGAACCGCGGCCCGAAACGCCCGCTCACCGGTCTGCGCAGGGTGGGTGGGCCCGAACCGGTCCGGGCTCCGGCAACAGCCGGGATATCCTTCCTCCACCGGGCCACCACCTCGCTATAATCGCCCCTCGATTCAGGCCCCGGGCACCCATTCGATGAGCTACGAAGTCCTGGCGCGTAAGTGGCGCCCCCGTACCTTCTCCACCTTGGAGGGGCAGGATCACGTGGTGCGTGCGCTCACCAATGCGCTGGACCAGGACCGGGTGCACCATGCTTTTCTGTTTACCGGCACCCGCGGGGTTGGCAAGACCACGGTGGCGCGCATTTTCGCCAAGGCGCTCAATTGTGAGCAGGGCGTCAGCTCCGAGCCCTGTGGCCAATGCGAGAGTTGCAAGGCGATCGATGAGGGCCGCTTTATCGATCTGATGGAGGTGGATGCCGCCTCCCGCACCGGGGTCGATAACATGCGGGAGCTGCTGGACAACGTGCAGTACGCTCCCTCCAGCGCGCGTTTCAAGGTGTACCTGATCGACGAGGTGCACATGCTCTCCACGCATAGTTTCAACGCCCTGTTGAAGACCTTGGAGGAGCCGCCACCCCATGTGAAGTTCCTGCTCGCGACCACGGACCCGCAGAAGCTACTGCCCACCGTGTTGTCACGGTGCCTGCAGTTCAACCTGAAACGCCTGCCCATGCGCCTGATCGCCGACCACCTGGGGCACATCCTGCAACAGGAGGGTGTCGACCATGAACCCCCGGCCCTGAATGCGCTCGCCAGGGCGGCTGATGGTTCCATGCGCGATGGGCTGACCTTGTTGGACCAGGCGATCGCCTTCAGCAACGGGAGCGTCACCCGCGAAGGGGTCGACGCGATGCTGGGTTCCATCGGCCGCGACCATATCCATCAGTTGATCAATGCCGTGGCCGACGGCGACGGACCGGGCTTGCTGGCCGCGGTGGAAGATCTTTCCCGGCAGGTCCCTGCCTATGGCTCCGTCCTGGCCGAGATCATCGGGACCTTTCAGCGCACCGCCGTTGTCCAGGCGGTTCCCGACGCGGCACCGGAGGATTGGGATGACCGCGAGGAGATCGTCGATTTCGCCGCTCGTCTGAGCCCGGAGGTCGTCCAGCTGTACTACCAGATCGCTTTGAACGGTTACCGGGATCTGCCCCATGCCCCCGATGAGCGGGCCGGGTTCGAGATGATCATGTTGCGCATGCTGGCTTTCCGGCCGGACAAGGGGAGCTCAAGCCCAGGCGGTGGTGCCCCCCCCGTGGCCAAGGCAGAGGTCGGCACAGTCGCCGCCAGCCGTTCGAAACCGGGCGCCGCCTCCGCCAGCGCGTCATCCCGCCCCAAGGTGGACCGGCCCCCACCACCGCCCCGATCGTCACGACGGAGCGGTGAAACCGCGGCCGACGCCCATCCCTCTTCGGCTTCGCGTGGCGCGGGGCAAACCCGAAATGCCCAGGCTCAGGACGCC
>JBMYTY010000308.1:0-2946 GCA_049604855.1 Gammaproteobacteria bacterium
CAACTACGCGGTGATCCTGCATTTCGACGACGGCCACAACACGGGCATCTACTCCTGGGACGAGCTCTACAAGCTGTCCGTGAATCACGATGCCTTCTGGGCCAACTACCTCAAGGAATGCGAGAAGGCGGGCAAGCCGAGGAAATCGGAAGGGTGACGTTGGACGTTTGAAGTGCGCTGTCCGCCACGCGGACGGATGGTCAGATGACTCATTTCAAATACTCCATCGCCCGCCTGCCGGAGATCCGCTTCGGGGCGGGCACCCTGGCGGAAGCGCCTGAGCGCGCCGCGGGTTTCGGTTCGCGGGTACTGCTGGTCACCGGTGGCCGTTCGTTTCATGAAGGTCCCCATTGGCAGCCACTGATCGATGGGCTCGCCGAAGGGGGTCTCGAGTGGCGACAGACCCGGGTTACCGACGAGCCGTCGCCAGAGCTGGTGGACGGTGCAGTCGCGGAACACGCCCCCTGGAGACCCGAGGTGGTAATCGGCATCGGTGGTGGAAGCGTGCTCGACGCCGCCAAGGCCATCGCCGGACTACTGCCCCATGGCAACTCGGTCATGGATCACCTCGAAGGGGTGGGCAGGGGCATCCCCTACACGGGGCCCGCGACACCCTTCATCGCCGTGCCGACCACGGCGGGCACGGGCTCGGAGGCCACCAAAAACGCCGTGCTCAGCGTACGTGGCACCGACGGCTTCAAGAAATCCTTCCGCCACGATGAACTGGTACCCCGTCTGGCCCTTGTCGACCCCTCACTGCTCGCGGGCCTGCCCCGCCATCTCATGGGAGCACAGGGCATGGACGCCTTCACCCAGTGCCTGGAGAGTTACGTCTCGCTGCGCGCCAACCCCATGACCGACGCCCTCGCCTGGTCGGGCATGAAGGCGTTCCAGGAGGGCTTCTTCAAGGCCCTGGATGGAGATCCGCAAGGCCATGCGCGGATCGCTCACGGATCACTGATGTCCGGTATCTGCCTGGCCCAGACGGGTTTGGGTTCGGTGCACGGCCTGGCCTCGCCGCTGGGCGCGTTTTTCCCCATTCCGCACGGCGTGGTCTGCGGCACCCTGGTGGCGGAGGCCACGGAGATCAATATCCGGGCGCTCAGGGAACGCGCTCCGGACAGCCCCGCACTCGAGAAATACGCCCGCGTGGGCGCGATGCTGGCGGGCACGCACTTCCATGGGCAGGACGTGGGCCACGCCCAATTGGTGAAGATCCTGCGTGCCTGGCAAAACAAGCTGGAGCTGAGCCCCATCGGCGACTACGGCATGGGCGAAGCGGACATCCCCAGGGTGGTCGCCCATTGTCGGGGGGGCTCCATGCAGACCAACCCGCTCGTGCTTGGCGATGACGAGCTCAGCGAGCTGTTGCGCCGACGAATGTAGTTCACCAAGAGGCATGGCACTCGAATCCTTTTGATTCAACCCACGTACTGGGCTACCGCGCGCCGGGTTACCATGCGCGCGTCCTTCGCGCTCCCTTCGACAACGGCCCACGATGCCCACCGCGCCCGGTTCCCGTTCCAAGCTGCTCCCGCTCCTCGATTGGTTCCTGATCGTAGTCGCCGGGTTCGCCGCGTACCTGATCCGCTTCAGCGATCACGAAATTCCTGACCCCTACATCCTGACCATCCTGCTCACCGGTTTCGTGGTGGTGGTCATGCTCGCCGTGAACCGCGCGTACCTGGGCCTGGAATTCAGCGTCACCAACGCCCTGCGTCGATTGGTCGTACCGGTGCTGCTCGGTTTCCTCGTCATCGCCATGTTGGGCGTGATGAGCAAATCCAACGACAGCTATTCACGCATCTGGGCGGGCTATTGGATCATCCTCGCCGTCACCCTGGTGGTGAGCTCCCGGTTGCTGCTCACCCGGCTGGGACGGAATCCTACGGTTCAGAGCCTTTTCGCGCGCCATCTCGTGCTGGTCCTGCCCGAGCAGGATTTCCCCGAACAGGCCCACCGCCTGCGTGATGCCCTGGCACCCTGGTACCGGGTCATCGCCATCTTCCAACTGCCGATGGACTCGCCAAGCCCGACGGAGCGGACCCCGGCGATGGATCCACTCGATCAGGGATACGTGGAGGGATTGTTGGACTGGAGTCGGGAACGACGCATCGATGACATCATCATCGTGCCCCCGCCGGAATGGAGCCAGACCCGCCTGACCGAGTTGCTGCAACCCCTACAGCAGATTCCGGCCAACCTGTACATGGGGCCCCTGCCCATGTTGGCCCGGTTTCCCGGGGCCCAGCGCATGGATCTGGCCAGCCACCCCATGATGTTGATGGCACGGGAGCCCCTGGACACCAGCCAACGGCTGTTCAAGAGCATCCAGGACTGGTTGCTGGCCGCCACCGCATTGCTGATCAGCCTGCCGCTCATGTGCCTGATCGCACTGCTGATCAAGCTCGATTCACCCGGCCCGGTTTTCTTTCGCCAACGACGCTACGGATTCCGTCGCGAGGTCATCAGCGTGCACAAGTTCCGGACCATGCAACACACCCATGACGATCCCCGGGTGAAGCAGGCATCCCAAGACGACCCTCGGGTCACCCGCGTGGGCCGGATCCTGCGTCGCCTGAGCCTCGATGAACTGCCCCAACTGTTCAATGTCCTGAGCGGAACCATGGCACTGACCGGCCCCCGTCCCCACGCCCTCCCCCACGACGACCATTTCGGCGGCAAGATCGACCGCTATCTGAGCCGTCACAAGGTCAAGCCGGGCATAACCGGTTGGGCCCAGGCCCATGGATACCGCGGTGAGATCCGTGAACCCACCGATATGCAACGCCGCCTCGAGCACGACCTGTACTACGTCGAGAACTGGTCCCCGCTACTCGACCTGGAGATCCTGATCCGAACCGTGTTCATCGTCCTGTCCGGGCGCAATGCCTACTAGACGGTGAGGGGTGAGGGGTGAGGGGTGAGGGGTGAGGGGTGACAGCT
>JBMYTY010000309.1:0-2946 GCA_049604855.1 Gammaproteobacteria bacterium
TCTCGTAAGGAAGCCATCATTGATTCTCCGACCAGATCTGGCGCAGGTTGCGGCGCAGGATGGGACCGAAGTCGTGCTTGCCGTTGTCGACGAAGGAGCACAGGGCCAGGTCCTCCTCGTCCAGTTCCAGGGCGCCCAGGGCCTCGGCCGCCTCGGTGTCATCGACCACCAGGGCACGCAGCAACTGGGTGGGGAGGATGTCCAGGGGCATCACGTCCTCGAAGGTACCGATGGGCACCAGGGCGCGGGGACTGCCGTTGTAGGAGGTATTGAGTCGCTCGCCCCCACCGCCGATCAACGCGCGCAGGAAGGAACGGGTCTTGGAGACCTTGTGGGTACCAGGTGCCAGCCAACCCATGAATTCGCGCTCAGTAGGCTCGGGCAACACCGCCACCTGGTAGTGGTAACGCCCGAGGAAAGCGGTATTGCCTACCGCCTGCCGCCCGCCGAGGACCGAACCGGAGATCACGCGCACCGGATCATTGCCGATCAATTCACCGGCGATCAACTCGTTGGTACTCGCACCCATCACGGTCCGTATGAGCCGGGGGTTTTTCACCATCGGCCCCGTCAGGGCGATGATGCGTTCGGGGTTGAACTGGCCGGTCGTGAACAAGCGACCGACGGCGATCACGGCCTGGTAGCCCACATGCCAGACCTGGCGTTCCAGGCCGACCGGATGTAGGAAATGAATGTGCGTACCCACGAGTCCCGCGGGATGGGGACCGGAGAAAGTCGCGGTTTTCACGGTGCTCGACTCAGGCACCGGTATGTCCGCGCCCGGCGCGTGAGAGACCCAGGTGGGGCCGGAAGTGAGCTTGGAAAGCACTTCGACACCGTTCCGGAAGTCGTCCCGGGCCTGGTCGATAACCACCGCGGGGTCCGCGGCGAGGGGCCGGGTGTTCATCGCGCTGATGAAGATGGCCGAAGGTTCGACCTCCGGTGACGGGATCATGCCGAAAGGCCGGGTGCGCATGGACATCCAGATACCGGAGGCCAGCAGGTTCTCTTTCACCTGCGCGGCACTAAGCCCCGTCAGCTCACTTTGGGTGTAACGGTTGAAAGACTCCGCTTCGCCGTCGTCCACCTTGATGACCACGGTCTCCACGATCCGCTTCGGTCCGCGGTGTACGGCCTCGACAACACCTGATGCCGGAGCGGTACCCACCACTTCGGTCAGGGCCTTGCCACGGAACAGCGGCTGGCCCGCACGTACGCGGTCGCCGGGCTTCACCTCAAGTGAGGGCAGGCGCTTGACGCCAATGGTGTCGTAACCCACCAGGGCCACGCGCGAAATGGCTGGCCCCTCGTGGATGGTCTGTTCCGGTTCGCCTGCAATGGGGATATCCATCCCCCGGGTGATTCTTATGTGCCGGTCAGGGGTGCTCATGGGCGCCGTTTGAAAATGCTGCAATGCAAAATAATGGTAGCCTACAAGAAACTTATAGGGGACGTCGAATGGATTTTCCGCGCCTGTTTCCGTACTGAGCAATCGAGCAAGTGCCGGGCCAGAAAACACCGCTATCCGCCCGGATAACGAGCAATCCAGAAGATTTCCCCGTCCGGGTGGCCACGTTTCCCAAGCAGGACGGCTCCCACCCAGCCCCATAGACCACGCATCCCGCACATCAATTGTGCGGATGCGCAGGCAAACGCACCAAATAGGGGCTGCGTGGCCCGTTCCCACGATGACGATATAGTGCGACATCACCGATCCACCGTGCGCCACCCCAGGACTTCGCCATGTCTGCTTTTCGTTTGCCGCGATTCGCGGCCTCACTGCTGCTGGGACTGTTCGTATCCGTTCCGGTGGCTCAGGCCGATGGACAAGCCCTGACCACCCACCATGTCGCGGGCCCGGTCTATGCCATTCAGGGACCCTTCGGCAATCGAACGCCCGAGAACCTGGGGAACAACGCGACGTTCGGGTTCGTGGTTACCGATGCCGGGGTCGTGCTGATCGACTCCGGAGGCACCCATAAAGGCGCGGCGGCGATTCAGGCCCAGATCCAGACCATCACCGACAAGCCCGTGCGTTGGGTGATCAACACCGGAGGCCAGGACCACCGCTGGCTGGGGAACGGGTATTTCAAGACCCGGGGGGCATCGATCATCGCGAACGCCAAGGCCGTGGCCGATCAAAAGGCGCGGACGCAGGACCAGTTTTTCAGACTGGGCGTACTGGCCGGTTCCCCCGCCCTGGAGGGCACCGAGCCGGTCTATGCGGAGACCACCTTCGACACCGGGTACACACTGGACGCGGGTGGTGTTCGCCTTGAACTCCATCATGCGGGCCAAGCGCATACCCCCGGGGACAGTTTCGTATGGATCCCCGAGCACAAGGTCATGTTCAGCGGAGACATCGTCTACGTGGGCCGCATGCTGGGCGTAATGGATCACTCCAACGCACGCAGCTGGATGCAGACCTTCGAGGCCATGGCCGCCTTCGAACCCGAGTTCCTGGTGCCCGGCCACGGCCCCGTCACCGATATCGAGACGGCCACGGCCGACAGCTACAACTATCTCGCCTTTCTTCGCGAGAGCGTGGAGGCCTTCATGGAGGGCGGCGGCTCCATCGATGCCGTGGGCTCGATTGACCAATCCGCGTTTTCCTACCTGAACGCCTACGACAACCTCAAGGGACGCAACATCCAGCAGGTATTCCAGGAAATGGAATGGGAATGAGGGCACGCCCCGCACGCGGATCCTCCACCCAAGGAACACAACTCAACCCAGTTTGAACAGCCCGCGCTCCCCCGCCCTTCGACGTCGACGCAACTGCCCCAAAACACACGGACGCCACCATGCCCCCGGCCCCAGCCGCCGTACGCGACCCGCTCGACCCGGACAATCTCGATCGGGAGGTCAAGGCACAAATGATCACCCTGCTGTTCCGGCAGCAGAAATCGTCCATGGCGGCAAACGCCTTCGTATCCACCCTGTTCG
>JBMYTY010000310.1:0-2934 GCA_049604855.1 Gammaproteobacteria bacterium
GATTCCCAAACCGCCACGGTATTCGAAGCACGGTTCCCCGTACCCATGGCAGGGGAACCCATCGAACCCGCATCAATCCGTGCCATCACGTCCGACATCGCGCTCAACACGACATCGGCGACCTGGTTGGATGCGTCCACGCTGCGTATCCAATTCCCGTCACCGCCCGGCGCGAGCGGCTGGTTCGCTATTGAAATCGACCCGACCATCGCCGCGGTCGACGGCTCCTTGATGGATACGGATCATGATGGCATCGCGGGCGAGCCCGTGGACGATGCCTTCAGGGTCGCCTTCGGCGAAGATCCGTACCTTGCGCATCTGAAGTCGCTGTCCCCCGTTCTGCTGCACAGTTTTGACGGTGACCTGATCGATCCCATCCTGATCGGCGAAGAGGGCAATGGCGAGCAAAGCACCCTCGTCGGAACCGATCTCGAGCCGGGAGAACCCTTCAGCCCGTATTCCGGCGGAAGCAGCCTGCGCTTCAACGGCACGGGCCATGTGGCCCTGAGGCGTGACATCCTCAGCGCCAGCGGCCCCCGCACGGTGACCTTCTGGGCCAAGATCACCGAAAACGTGACTAACGGCGAAGGCTACCTGCCGTATCACCACGGCTATTGGAACTCTGGAACGAACTTCGCGCTGGAGTTCGTCCGTCGCTCGACCGGCAACGGCACCTGGGACAACGCGGGTCCGGGAGAGTCCATGCACATCATGCATTGGGACTGGACCGAGAGTAAGTTTTTCCGCTATCCCAGCCGCTCGGTGATCGGCGAATGGACACATTTCACCCTGGTCTACGAGGAACCGGTAGCACCGAGCGCAAACGGCGATGCGGTGCTCTATCTCAATGGCTCGGAAGTCGGCCGTATCGTCGACAAACCACTGAACATCAACGTCGGTGGCGGAACCCACGAGATCGGCGGCGAATCAGTAGGGCGACTTGATGGCTACGCACGTCCCCTCATCGGTAATGTCGACAACTTCGCCCTGTTCGACCGCGCCTTGTCGGCGGATGAAATCGTCGGGCTTTATCAATCCATCCCCAAGACATCTCCCAGTGCATACGAACTGGCGGAGAACCACCTCTCGCCCTATTCGGCCATCGGGTTCGAATCGCCCGATGTGGTGATCGATCGTATGTCCGGGGGCGCGGTGACGGTTACCGGCAATGCACCAAGTGCTCGGCCGGGCCCCATGGGTACGAACGACGCCATCCAAATGGATGGCAACTCTTATGTGGATTTGCCCGCTGGTGCCGCGGCCTACATTTCCTCCGCCACCGATTACCTCACCCCGGTGAATCAGGGCTATTCCCTGGTTTTCTGGGCGAGAAATGACCAGATTTCGGCGGCAGGCTACAAACCCATACTGGCCACCTGCGCCGCCCCCGAGTCCGGGGCGGGACGTTTCAACCTCGGGGTCAGCCATGACCTTGATCGCATTCGTCTCTGGGTCCAACAACCTGATGGCAGTCGCGCGGAAAAATGGACCGACTCCGGCGTCGTTGATCAGAACGCATGGAACCACTATGTGCTGAACGTGGACGGCGCCAACCAAAAGCTCCGTCTGTTCGTCAATGGGCGTGCCCGAGACGAAATCACGTTCCACGCGCGCGGGGACCTTTCCACGGCCATGGACCGTTGCCGTTTCGGACATGGGTGGGAGCCCGGCTCGGCCACCGACGCAGGCCTGCAAGGCTCCATCAGCGCCGTTTCGGTTTACCAGCGTCCCCTGACCAACGCGCAGGTCAATGCGCTGTACGAATCCGCCCAGCAGGGTGACAGCCAGGAGCTTGGCTACAAGCGGCAACTCCAGCACCTGGGACCAATCGCTGACTTTGACCTCGCTCACCCCAATGGCGACACGCTTTACGATGTCGTGGGCCAGTATCTCGCCCAACTCGACCCCGCCGCGACCTACTTCACGGTTGGCGAACCCGGTGCACTCGAAGGGGAGAACTCAGCCCTCTACGCCGATGCGGCCGCGGCATGGACGGCCATCAAACTGCCGCAATCACTCACCAACGCCCAAGCCAACTCCGCGACGGGATTCACGACCTCGTTCTGGTTCAAGCCGGGCGATCTGCCCACGCCATCGTCACCCATCGATTTACACGGCCTACTGTACTGCTGGATACCAGGCGCCGGCGTCGAGGGAGAGCTTCTGTATGAGCACGGAGTCACACCGCGTCTCTACCTCGAAGGGATACCGTCCACCAGCGCCTATACCTTCAACCAGCCCATAGCAGGCGCCAAACCCGACGCTTGGAATCACCTGGTGATGAGGATCGATCGCGGCGGCAACACCGTTCAGATATTCCTGAACGGCGTCGAGCAACACAGCACGGCTCTCGCGTCATGGGGCGCCGACGTAGACCTGCGCTGCGACTTGGCCACCTCGGGCGCGTTTTTCTACCCCTTCGAAGGCTGGCTGGATCAAGCGGCTTTCTTCGACAGGCCACTGAGCGCGGCTGAGATTCTCGATCTGTACCAATCGGCGGCGATCGCGCAACACATCACGACGGAAACCGTCATCGCCGATAGTGAGACCCGCTATGACGATCAGGATGTCGTCGTTGAAGGCACCGGGCTAACCATTCACGGTGACCATCGCTTTACCTCCCTCACAATCAAATCGGGTGCGGAAGTCACCCTCACGGGGCAGCTGACCGTTGAAGCATTGACCATCGAGGATGGCGGCACCCTCACCCATCCTCCTGGCAACGCCGAGGGCCTGACCCTGCGCGCCGGTGTTATCGACATCCGCCCGGGCGGGAGCATCAATGTGGACGGTCGCGGTCATATCCGCACCGACAGCTACAACCAGGGCGTGCCCCATGGCGGGCAAGCGGGCAACGGCGACTACGCCCCCTACGGGGACATGCGTGCCCCCGTTGAAGTCGTAGCGGGCAACGGCTTCACCCATGGTGGCGGT
>JBMYTY010000311.1:0-2933 GCA_049604855.1 Gammaproteobacteria bacterium
CCTGTTCGTCGAGCCCCTCAACCAGTTCCGGCTCGGCGGCTTCCCGCTCTTCCATTCGGCGTTGCGACCATCTGATGGATACCTGGGTATTTATTGCCTTGCTCGCGGCCTTATCCCTCGCCACCGCGGATGCGGTCGGCAAGCGCTTTCTGTCGGACTACGGCGCGGGTGAACTGGCCCTCGCAAGAACGGCCATCAGCGCGGCGATCCGGACGATTGCGATGGCGCGCTGCGTAAGTCGATCCGTTACTGGCACACTCCGTGGAACGAACTTCGCCGGGACCGCCGTCCCAAGGTCCGATCCGTGCCCGACTCACAACGACGTCTGGATGAAGCCCTGGCCCACGTCAGGGGACTGCTGAACAAGCAACACATCGTTGAGCACATGGTGCATGCCCAGCGACAGCGCAAGCAGGAACTGGTGGAGTCACTCACCCATCGGCAGATGGTGGGTGGCCTGGAGCAGGTCTTGCGGCGCATGCACGTGGCTGACATCGCGCATCTGTTGGAGGCCTTACCCCAGGATGAACGCATGGAGGTCTGGGCCCATGTTGCATCGCATAAGGCCAGCCCGGTGTTGTTGGAGGTCGATGAGGCGGTGCGTCCGGCCTTGTTGATGGGCCAGGATCGGGAGCGGCTGCGCGCCATACTCGAACCCCTGGATGGCGATGAACTGGCCTGGGTGGCTGATGACCTGCCCGCCGATGTACTGGCCGAATGCCGTGCCGCCATGTCCGAGGCTGATCGCCAGTGGCTCGCCGATTCCCTGCATTGGGGCGAGGACAGTGTGGGCTTTCTCATGACCCCCGAGATGATCCGCGTGCGTGAATCCTGGTCCGTGGAACAGGCCATCGCCCACATGAGGGGGGTGGACGAGGTGCCTAGCCACACGGACAAGCTGTTCGTGGTCAATCACCTGGGGGTGCTGACCGGAGTGGTCCCGCTGCAAACTCTGCTGACCCGTGACCCTGAGTGTCGTTTGGCCGATGTCATGGCGCGCGGCGTGGTCACATTTCAGCCCGAGGAGTCGGGTGAGGACGCCGGCCATGCCTTCGAGCGCTACGACCTGATCTCCGCCCCGGTGGTGGATGAGCGCGGCAAGCTCATGGGGCGCTTGACCGTGGATGTGGTCATGGAGCATCTGCACGATCAGGTCCAGGAGGACGCGCTCAACAGCGTGGGCTTGGAGGAGGGCGAGGACCTGTTCGCCCCGGTCTGGCGGTCGGCACGCAACCGTTGGCTGTGGGTGGCCTTGAACCTGCTCACCGCGTTCGTGGCATCACGGGTGATCGGTGCCTTCGAACACACCATTTCACAGATGGTCGCGCTGGCGGCACTCATGCCCATCGTGGCCTCCATGGGCGGAAACACCGGCAACCAGACCACCGCGCTGGTGATCCGTGGACTGGCTCTGCACCAGATCGACCGCGATAACCGAACCCATGTGCTGCGCAAGGAACTGGCCATCGCCCTGCTCAATGGCCTGGTCTGGGGGGGCGTGGTGGGGCTGTTTACCTGGGTGTTCTACGGCGACGTGATGCTCATGATGGTGATCAGCGTGGCCACGGTCTTCACCCTGCTGATTGCCGCGCTTTCCGGGGTCGGGGTGCCCTTGATTCTGGAGCGCATGGGCAGGGATCCCGCCATGGGCTCATCGGTGCTGCTCACGGCGACCACCGATACCCTGGGCTTCCTGGTCTTTCTGGGCCTGGCCAGCCTGGTTCTGGTATGAGCCGGCGGTGCGGGATGGCGCGCGCGACGTGAATGACCCGCTGCTCAAGGTGGACGCCCTCAGTGGCGCGGGTTTCGGCCCCGTCAGCCTCAGCATCGGGCGGGGCGAATGCCTGGGCGTCTCCGGGCCCTCGGGGAGCGGAAAGTCCCGCTTGTTGCGCGCCATAGCCGATCTTGACCCCGCGCGGGGCACGGTGACCCTGGATGGGCGCAGCCGTGAGCAATGGAGCGCTCCGGCCTGGCGCGGCGTGGTGGGCTTTGTCCCGGCCGAGACGTACTGGTGGGCGGAGCGGGTGGGGGCGCATTTCCGCGATCCAGATCGCATCGATCTGGTGGCACTGGGATTGCGGCCCGACATCCTCGACGCGGATGCCAGTGAACTGTCCTCGGGGGAGAAGCAGCGCCTGGGAGTGCTCCGGCAGTTGGAGTTGGAACCCCGCGTGTTGCTGTTGGACGAACCCACGGCAAACCTGGATGCCGAGCATCAGGCCACCCTTGAGGGCTGGGTTGACCATCATCGGCGTGCGCGGTCCATGGCTGTGGTGTGGGTGTCACACGACCCGGATCAGCTGCGGCGGGTCGCCGGGCGGGTGTTGCTCCTGCAGGGGCGGAAGGCATCATGAACCTGATACTCCTCGGCCCCTTCGATCTGGCTCTGGCGGCATTTCTCGTGCTGACCCTGGCCGGACTCAGCCTGGGTATGGAGCTGGGCCTGGGGCGGTCGCTGGTCATCGCCATGGTGCGCGCGACGGTGCAGCTGATGTTGGTCGGCCTGGTGCTCAAGGCGCTCTTCCACACGGTCAACCCCTGGCTGATCGCGGCGGTCGCCACGATCATGCTCAGTGTCGCGGGCTGGGAGGTCTATTCACGCCAGCAGCGCCGCGTCGCGGGCCCGGCGGGGTGGCTGGTGGGCGGGACCTCCATGTTCGTTTCGTCTTTCGTCATCGCCGTACTGGCCCTGTCGGTGATCATCGCTCCGGAGCCCTGGTATCACCCCCAGTACGCGATTCCCGTGTTGGGTATGTTGTTGGGCAACACCATGAACGGGGTCGCCGTGGGCATGGATCGTCTGGTTGATGCCCTGGCGCGCGATCGCCTGAACGTGGAGGCGCGTCTGCTGCTGGGGCAAGGACGCAGCGGCAACGCCGAACGTCGTGCCATCATGGACGGGTTGGCAAATGGCGATGTGCAGCTTGTGGTCG
>JBMYTY010000312.1:0-2923 GCA_049604855.1 Gammaproteobacteria bacterium
TTCGATGTCAGCCTTCTCGCAGTGGAATTGGGCAATCACGGGGCGCATGTCCCTGGGTACGCGGCCCTCCAGATTACGGGCCGCCTTGATCGCGTTGTCCCAGTCTTTCTCCTGTTCGTAGATCGCCACCAGGTTCTCGTAGGCCTGTCGTATGTGAAAGCGCGCATCCACCAATTCACGAAACAGATTCTCAGCGCGATCGAACAAACCCGCTAACATGTAGTCGCGGCCGAGTTCCAGCAAGGCCTGGGCCCGCTGGCCACGATCCAGGTTGGGACGCGCGATCAGGTTCTGGTGCAGTCGGATGGCACGATCGACCTCACCCCGCCGTCTGAACAGGCTGCCCAGCGCGAAGTGGGTCTCAACGGTATCGGAATCCACCTCGACCATCTTGATGAACACTTCGATGGCCTTATCGGGCTGCTCATTCAGAACGTAATTCAGACCCTGGAAATATCGTGTATCGAAGCACGCCTCATCCCCCTTGGGGCGGGTCGTGCCTCCCCTTCGACCAATCACCCAACCCACCACCATGGCCAGTGGCAGGACGAACCAAATCCATGAGGGCATCAGGCCAGTTCCTTCAGGGGCCCGTTTCTCAGATTTCGGAGCTCTTTCTCGGCACGCTCCAGATCCCGATGCACACGATGAACCGAATAACGGGCACGAACCAGGGCGAACCCGCCCGCAATCAGGCCCAACACGGCGCCCAATGCAAAAGCGGCAACCAGGAGAAGTGAAAGCGGAAACTCACCACGCCCGAGATAGTAATCAATGACCACCGGGCCGGAATTCATCCCGGCAAAGCTGACGCCGAGGACGAGCACACAGAAAAACAGGATCAGCGAGAGTAAGCGAAGCATGGAAACCTTGACGCGGCGACCAGCTCAGACCTGAACGTCAATCGCACCTGCCGGTGTCGCACGCGGGTCACAGTTTGTCTTCGAGGACCACGTTCAGGCAAGGGAAACGGCGATCTGAATAGAACTCCAAACCGCATTCAAGAAATGGTGCGCCGAAACCCATCGAACAACGGGGTTCAGCTCGAAGGCCGCCTTGATCAGGCTTCCTTGATTTCGTGCGCCTCACGGGAAATGTCCACCCGCTCACGCAGTTCCTTACCCGGTTTGAAGTGGGGCACGTACTTACCAGACAGAGCCACGGAGTCCCCCGTTTTAGGGTTACGTCCCACCCGGGGCGGCCGGAAGTGCAAAGAAAAACTCCCGAACCCGCGGATCTCGATCCGCTCTCCACCAGCCAGGGAGGTACTCATTTGCTCAAGCAGGCTTTTCACCGCAAGTTCGACATCCCGATAGGGAAGATGCGCCTGTCGCCGAGCAAGAATTTCGATGAGCTCAGATTTTGTCATGGCTCTTCGTTCCCCCGCCTTGTTTGTTATCGAATATCGGAGCCATTGATACCCGGTGGTCCCTCAACCGGACCGGCCGCGAAAGCGGACCGGTTCCGGCCGGGTATCAATCGATGACTCCTCAGTCGTCGTCCTTGCCGCCTTCCATCTGTTCCTTGAGCAGATCACCCAGGGTCGGAGTGGAAGCCGCCGAGGCACGCTGGTAATCCTGCATGGCCTCGGCCTCCTCGGCCGCGTCCTTCGCCTTGATGGACAGGGAGATCACGCGATTCTTGCGATCGATCCCCATGAACTTGGCTTCGACCTCTTCACCGACCTTGAGGACGGTGCGCGCATCGTCCACACGGTCACGGGCCAGGTCGGAGGCACGCAGGTAACCCTCGACACCGTTGCCCAGATCGATGTTGGCGCCCTTGGCGTCCACTTCGCTGACCGTGCCCTTGACGATGGCCCCTTTCGGATTGGCATTGGTCCAATCCGCGACGGGATCGCCGTCAAGCTGCTTGATACCCAGGGAGATGCGCTCACGCTCGGGATCAACGGCCAGGACCACGGTCTCGACCTCGTCACCCTTCTTGAAGCCGCGCACGGCCTCTTCACCGGCCTCGTTCCAGGCGATGTCGGACAGGTGGACCAGACCATCGATACCACCGTCCAGGCCCACGAAGATGCCGAAGTCGGTGATGGACTTGATCTTGCCGCTGATCTTGTCGCCCTTGCCGTGATTGGCGGCGAACTCATCCCAGGGGTTGGGCTGGCACTGCTTCATGCCCAGGGAGATACGGCGACGCTCCTCGTCGATGTCGAGGACCATGACCTCCTTCTCCTCGCCCACGGTGACCACCTTGGCGGGATTGACGTTCTTGTTGGTCCAGTCCATTTCGGACAGGTGGACCAGGCCTTCAACACCCTCTTCGATCTCGACGAAGCAGCCGTAATCGGTGATGTTGGTGACCTTGCCGAACAGGCGGGTGCTGACCGGGTAGCGACGGGCCAGATCCGACCACGGATCCTCGCCCAGCTGCTTCAGACCCAGGGAGACACGCATGCGCTCGCGGTCGAACTTGAGCACCTTGACGTCGATCTCCTGACCGATCTCGACGACTTCGGAAGGATGCTTGACGCGTTTCCAGGCCATGTCGGTGATGTGCAGCAGGCCATCGATGCCGCCCAGGTCCACGAAGGCACCGTAATCGGTGAGGTTCTTGACCACACCCTTGATGCTGACGCCTTCCTGCAGGGTTTCGACCAGCTTTTCGCGCTCTTCGGAGTACTCCTGCTCCACCACGGCGCGGCGGGAAACCACCACGTTGTTGCGGCGACGGTCCAGCTTGATGACCTTGAACTCGAGGTCCTTGCCTTCGAGGTAGGCGACATCGCGCACGGGGCGCACATCGACCAGGGAACCGGGAAGGAAGGCACGGATGTCGTTGAGTTCGACCGTGAAGCCGCCCTTGACCTTGCCCGTGATCTGGCCGATGACGTTCTGCTCTTCTTCCGAGGACGTCTCCAGCTTGTCCCAGATGCGAGCGCGCTTGGCCTTCTCACGCGACA